>JBPPMI010000251.1:0-3169 GCA_051305975.1 Solirubrobacterales bacterium | reverse complement strand
GTGGCTGTAGACCCAGTTCGGACCAGATCTGTTGGACGGTGCCCTTGCTGACTCCGACTCGCTCGGCCATCGTGCGACACGACCAGTGGGTGTGGCCCGGTGGCGTGGTCTTCGTGGTCAGCTCCACGATCCCGGCGACCTTCTCCTCGGAGAGTGTCGGCTTGCGGCCCCGACCGGGCTTGACCTTGCCCCAGCCCGTCAGACCCTCGGCAGCGAACGCCCTGCGCCAGGCGCGGACCATCCCCATGGTAGAACTCACTAGATATCTATTTACGCGACAGACCCACTAGTGCCCCGGATTTGAAGTTCGTTGGATAAGTCGTCCGAGTTTGCCGAGGATCTGTTCGGCGGTCTTGGTCCATACGAATGGTTTGGGGTTCTCGTTCCAGGCGGTGACCCATTTGCGGATGTCGGACTCGAGGGCTTGGACGCTGCGGGCATCGGAGCGTTGGAGTAGGTCGGCGGTGACGTAGCCGAAGAACCGTTCGACCAGGTTCAGCCACGAGGAGTAGGTCGGGGTGAAGTGCAGGTGCACCCTGGGGTGTGCCTCGAGCCAGGTCTTGATCACGGGGTGCTTGTGGGTGCCGTAGTTGTCGCAGATCAGGTGTATCTCGAGGTCCTCGGGCACGGTGGCCTCGATCTTGATCAGGAACTTCTTGAACTCCGTGGCCCGGTGGCGGCGGTGCAGGCTGGTGATCACCGTGCCGTCGGCGGTGTTGAACGCTGCGAACAACGTGGTGGTGCCGTGGCGGACGTAGTCGTGGGTGCGGCGCTCGGGCATCCCGGGCATCATCGGGAGCGCCGGCTGAGATCGTTGCAAGGCCTGGACCTGCGACTTCTCATCGACACAGAGCACGACCGCGGCATCGGGAGGGTTGAGGTAGAGCCCGACGACGTCGTAGAGCTCGTCGATGAACAGCGGGTAGAGCTCGTCGATGAACAGCGGATCGGTGGAGAGCCTGAAGTGGTCCACGCGGTGCGGTTTGAGGTCGAACTTCTTCCAGATCTCTCCGATCGTGGTCTTCGACAGTCCGGTCCGCTCGGCCATCTTCGCTCGTGACCAGTGGGTCGCGTTGGCCGGCGTGGACTCCAGTGTGGCCACGATGACGTCCTCGACCTGATCGACACTGATCGTGGGCGGTCGACCCGACCTCGCCTCGTCGAGCAACCCGTCGAGCCGGTGCTCGAGGAACCGGGATCGCCACTTGCCCACGCTCATTCGCGAACAGCGCAGCTGCTCGGCGACCGCAGTGTTGCCAGCGCCCTCCGCGCAGGCCAGCACGATCTTCGACCTCAACGCCAGCGACTGTGCCGATGACGCTCGCCGCGCCCATCGGAGCAGCTGGTCACGCTCATCGCTGCTCAAGACGAGGTCCTGCTTAGGACGACCTGTACGGGGCATGCCCCAGTCTAAGACTTAGATTGACAACTTTCCGTGCACGACACTAGCGCGTGGCGGCCACCCCCGGATTTTAGTCCCAGCCGGCGCGATCCGTATACTCGCCCGCGGCCGATCTAGCACTCCTGACGGCCACGCCGCCTTAGCTCAGTCGGTAGAGCGAGTCACTCGTAATGACTAGGTCGTCGGTTCGATTCCGACAGGCGGCTCCGACTTCCCCGTGGACCCGAGACCCTGGGGCGTCGTGCATGTGCCGGAGCGGGCCTACTCCACACAACGTCCACCAAACCATGACCGTTGGTTGATTCGCGAGAACGGAAGATGTCAAGCAGTCTGAGACACGTCTCGTTACGCGGTCTGTATGAGGGCCCCCGGTGAGGGCTGGTTGATCCAGGCCTCCCGGGGGAGTTTGGGTGCTTGAGGTCGGCGGTTACCGAACCGCTGCGGGTGGGCAGGTTGCGCCTGGTGGAGGGTGGTTTGACCCTGGATCCGGATCTCGCCGGCGGTGCCGTGGTGGACCGGCGCGGGCGTGTGCAGCCCGATCCCGGAATAGCGGTGCTCATGGTTGTAGTAGTCGAAGAACGCCTCGCAGAACGACCTCGCGTCGGCCAAGGATCCGACGCTTCGGGGAAGACCGGTGCGTACTTCAACGTCTTGAACGCGGCCTCGCTGAACGGGTTGTCGTTGCGCACCCAGCGGCCGGGAATGGCTGCGGTCGACCCCGAGATCGAGCAGCAACTGGGCCACGGATTTGGAGGTCTCGAGGTGCCGCGGCCGGCATGGACGGCCTCGGGGATGCCGTGGATGCCCATCACTTCCACCAGCATCGTCTTGGCGAGGCCGGAGGTCTCGGTGCTATTGACGGTCCAGGCCACGACGTAGCGGGGGAAGATGTCGAGCATGACGTAGAGCTGGAACCAGCCCCCACGGGCAGGGCCGCGGAGCTTGGTGATGTCCCACGACCACACGAGCAATAGTAGTCAAGACCTGTGGATCGGCGTGTCATTCGACTTGCTGGTCACCTCCTGATTTGACGGCTTGGTCGTCGTCTCGTTCGACCAGGATGCCCTTCTTGAAGGCCGCTACGGCGCGGAAGAGGGCGACTAGGTGGGGCGCGTTCATAGCACGCCATCTGGATTCGGCTGACTCGATGAGCCTGAACGCCATCGCGATCCCAGTCGGTCGAAGTGGACGTAGCCCAGTTCGTCCAACTGTGCGGATATCCGCATAGGTTGACCTATGCCGAGTCCGCGACTATTGCCGAGGAGTCCCTGAAGGAGCCTGCAGCGGCCTGACTGGGACTGGGCGCCTGGCCGCCGGAGCCCTGCTGACCTCGGCATAGTTACAGGCTCTCGAGGAAGGTCAGGACCTTGTCGGACGGGGGTAGCGGCCGGGCCGAGCAGAGGTCGGCGTGGTGAGCGCAAGTGCCTTCTCCTTTGATGGTGATGCCGGCGTGGACGTAGGCGTCGGTGGACCGGACGCCGGCGTGGCCGAGCCAGAGTGCGATTACTGAAGTGTCGACGCCTGCCAGCAACGTCGTCGGCCGCAAGCCCAGCGGATCGGGTGCGAGTTCTCCGGTCACCGTCACGCGGCACGCCCTCGCAGCCGCAACGGCGGCACCCCGATCCGCGCTCGTGTCGCGTGTCGTCAGTTCCTGAACGGTTTGTGTTCTGAAATCATGGGGGCATGGCTAATCGTCCTGCCCCCGCGTTGGCGCTGCGTGATGGTGATCGGGAGAAGCTCGAAGGCTGGCTGCGGTCGCGGTCGGTG
>JBPPMI010000250.1:0-2105 GCA_051305975.1 Solirubrobacterales bacterium | reverse complement strand
TGTCTCGACCAGCCGACCATGTCCATGCCAGCTACCCGAAGGCGGCCTGGACGGCCTGGAGGTGCCTTGTGCCGGGTGCTGGGTCGCGGTTGAACCCTCTTCGGCTGTCCCCGGCTTTGCCTGTGGGCTGGTCTGCCATCCACTGTTAATACGTGGGGTGGGGGTGTCCCGCCCGGAGCTCCGGCGGTGAGGACGGGACACCCCCATCCCGCGCCACAACATGCAAACTCACACCTGCACGGACCGCGCCCCGCGCAGGGCGTCTACCTCATCCAGGTTCGCACGATGGCGTTGGCGAAACCCACGCCATAACGGAAGACGGCGGGCTTCTTTGAATGGCCGTGGAGACGAGCTTCGACTGTCACCGGCACTTCTTTGGCGGGGATCCCCCGCTTGATCGCTTCGATCATGAACTCCGAGGTGTGGAACTGCTCCTGCTTGAGCACCAGCTGGGGCAGCACGCTGGTCCGGACGGCGCGGTAGCCGTTCGAGCAATCGGTGACGTGGGTGCGGGTGATGAAGGAGACGAAACGGTTGAAGAAGACGATCCCGAGCTCGCGGGCGAAGTGGTTGTCTTCAGCGTGGCCGAGGACACGCGAGCCGTGGGCCATGTCGACTTCGCCGTCGAGGACCGGCTGCACCAGTTTCGGCATCTCCGAGGGGAGGTGCTGGCCGTCGGCGTCGAGGGTGACCACGATCGCGGCTTCGGCGTCGACCATCAACCGGTAGCCGGTGCGTAAAGCAGCGCCACCACCACGGTTCACGACATGCCGGGCGACCGTCGCGCCGTGGCCTTCGGCGACGATCTCGGTGCCGTCGCGGGAGCCGTCATCGACCACGAGAACCGCGGTCGGCAACCCACAGACCTCGTCGGGGATCTGGTCGAGGACATATCCGAGGTTGTCGGCCTCGTTGTACGCCGGGATGACGATCGCGATCTTGTTCCGGAACAGTTTCCGGTGGTTCTCGGCGCGGAACTGCTCGGAAGCGATCCCTTCCAGCACCGCCGAGATCTGGCGTGTGTTGCGCGCGCTCACGGAGAGGGCCCGCATCGAAATCAGGAACAGGATGATGATCGCGAAGACGGCGAGGCCCAGGATGCGTCCGCCGTTGCCCCGCTCGAACGACAGGGCAGAGAGCAGCCGGTCCGTCAGTTCGGTGCCGGAGACGATCGCCAGGAACAACCCGGCCGCGAGCAGCAGCAGGACGTCGGCGTTCCGCATCTCGCGGCGCCGGACCACGGCGAAGCCGATCATCAGGATCGCGATGACCAGTCCGGTGGCCCGGAGGGCGGTCAGCTGGGCGGGAAAGATCGAGGCGTAGGTCAAGCTGTCTCTTCGGTTGCGGGGCGGTCCGGACCGGAGCGTCCGGTGAAGCGGTCGGCCGCCTCGGTGAGGGCAATCGCCGCGAGCGGCAGCATAAGCGTCATCAGAATCTCGTTGCGGCGCGGAGGGGCGAGGGTGAGCGCGCCCACGCCGGTGATGGTAAAGAGCGGAATCGCCATCGCTATCGCCTCCCAGCGCCGGCGCCACGCCAGGAGGAAGAGGCCGGCAAGGCCGGCCAGCACGAGTCCTTTCTGGGCCAGCGCACCGACCGGGCTCGACATCGCTTCTCCGATGCCTGTGCCCCACATGCGCCCCACCTTGCGGACGGTCATCCCGGCGTAGCCCACCGGATCGTCTTTCAGGTACTTCTCGAAGTTCTCCTTGCCGATCTTGCCGAGCGCGGCATCACGGGAGAGTTCTGGGTACCGCTCGGCTTCGCGATCGAACAGCGGTTCCGGCTTCACCGCCTCCAGTTCCTCCGAGTACCGGTCCAGTTCGATCCCCGTGTATTTCTCGTAAAGCTCGGCCTTGACACCCTGGTACTCGCCGTCTGCGGGCAGGTAAGTACCGGTGAAGGTCGCCTTGCCGCCGCCCGTGGTCAGGGGCACGAAACGGTCGAGCACCACGTAGTTGTGGACCGTCCACGGGATGATCGGAACGAAGATCGCGGCGGCGAAAGCGACCGCCACCAGCGCTGTGCGTTTCAGTTTCGTGGTGGTGTCGGGTCCCGCGGCCCGCCAGGCACGCACCACGAGCAAAAGCCCGAAGAGGACTGCGACC
>JBPPMI010000249.1:0-11056 GCA_051305975.1 Solirubrobacterales bacterium | reverse complement strand
AAGCGTCGAGGAACCGCTCGGCGATGACCGCGGTGAGCCGCTCCAGGGTCAGGTAGCTCTTCTGGGTGGCGATCTCCACCAGGTACTCGGTCACCGAGCCATAGTCGGTCGTGCCCCCCAGTTCGTCCGTTTCCGTGGCCGAGCAGTCGATGAGGGTGAGGTCGACGTCGAAGACCATCCTCTGCCCCACTGTCCGCTCGGCTTCGGTCACCCCATGGTTGGTGCGCACCGACACTCCGCGGAGCTCGATCGTCACGAGGGGATTGTGCTGGCTGGAGAACGGCATTGACGAAAACCTACCGGCCATCCGTGGTATCCGCGATGGCTCCCGCCACGCGAATCGCCTGGACGACCGGACCGACGTCATGGACACGGACCATCGAGGAGCCTCCCGCGAGCGCCTGGAGGCAGGCGGCGATGGTGCCGCCGACGCGGTCGCCTTCGACCGACCCGTCGATCTTTCCGATGAAAGCTTTCCGGGACGGGCCGACCAGGACAGGCAGGCCGGTCGCCGCGAAATCATCCGTTGCCGCTAGCAGGGCGAGGTTGTGCTCGAGGGTTTTGCCGAATCCGATTCCCGGGTCGATCCAGATGTTGTCCCGGTCGATGCCCGCGGCCACCGCCAGATCGGTCCGCTCCAGGAGAAAGTCCCGCACCTCGGCCACGACGTCGCCGTAGGTGGGATCGTTCTGCATGGTCCGGGGGGTGCCGAGCATGTGCATCAGCACTACCTCCACCCCGCGTTCGGCGCAGAGTGGCGCCATGTCCCCGTCGCCTCGCAGACCGGTGACGTCGTTGACGATGGTGGCGCCGCGATCGATCGCGGTGGCCGCGACCGCGGCTTTGGCCGTGTCGATCGAAATCGGGACGGTGCCGACCAGGCCTTCGACCACCGGCACGATCCTTCGAAGTTCTTCGTCGGCCGGGACCGCCTCGGCCCCCGGCCTCGTCGATTCACCGCCGATGTCGAGGACGTCGGCGCCCGCCGCTATCAGTTCGTGGCCGTGCCGGATAGCCTTGTCCGCGTCGAAATATTCGCCGCCGTCCGAGAACGAATCCGGGGTGACGTTGACGATCCCCATGACCTTCACGATCCGGCTCCCTGATCGAGGGTCTCGCTGGCAGCACGGCGGCCCGACTGGATTGCCCCTTCCATGTACCCTGCCCATTCGCTGGCGGTTTCGGCTCCCGCCCAGTGAAGCGGCCCGATCGGCTCGCGGAGGGCTTTGCCGTAGGAGGTCCAGGCGCCGGGCGGGAAGTAACCGCCGTAACCACCGCGAGACCATTCGTCGTCGGCCCAGACCTTCTCCAGGTACCTCTCCGGGTTGGCAGCCTCCTCCCCGAAGAGCCGGGCCAGGCAGTCGGTGACGATCTGCCGGCGGACCGGCCGCGAGAGTTCGCCGCCATCACGGGCCGCCTTGCCTTCGAGGAAGGCGAGCAGTACTCCAGGGCTGCCGTCGGGCGGCGAGTTGTCGAACACCACCGAGACCGGCCCGTCGGCGCTGGTCGCCTGGCCGGAGAGACCCTGCTCGCGCCAGAACGGCTCCGGATAGATCGACATCGTCTTGATCACGCTGCCCTGGATCATCCGCTGGGTCAGTCCGTCCCGGATCGCGGGAAGCGCCGGTTCGTAACTGATGCGGCCCGCGAGCACGGGAGGCAGGGCGACCACCACTTCGCCGGCGGTCACCTGCAGGCCGTCGGCGAGCACCATCACCTTGTCTCCGGACCACAGGATCCGCCGGGCCGGTGATTCGAGGCTCACGGGACGCCGGAGGCCTTCGGCGAGGCGCTTCGAGATCAGCTGGGTGCCGCCGAGCACCCGGGAGTCCTGGGCGCCACCTTCGGCGTCGAGGAGGAGGTCGAGCGAGCCGGCCGAGCGGACGTAGAAGAGTATGTGGAGCATCGAGATGTCTTCGGGCTCGGCGGCCCAGACGGCCTCGATCGCCAGCCGCATCAGGTCCCGCGCCGCAGATGTGCGCACATTCCGGCGCATCCAGGTGCCGAAGGTCATTCCGTCGAGCTCGGCGATCGTGGATTCCCAGGGACGCTCGCGGTCGACCTTCGCCGCAAGCCGGTCTATCCGTTTCAGCGCGATCCCTACCTCGGCCAGCGCGAACGGGTTCGCCTTGGGGATCGTCCCGCTGTACTGCTTGACTCTCCCTTTCCGTTCGATCAGGTTGAGGCCGTCACCGAACGTCTTGAAAGTCTCGAGCCCGAGCTCGGGAATGAGCTCGAGAATACGATCCTGCCCAGGCCCGACCCATTGACCACCAAGCTCAACGATCTTGCCATCACCAATGGGCTCATTGACCGTACGACCACCAACCCGGTCCCGGGCTTCAATAACGGCAACATCCACCCCCTCAGCCTCAAATGCCCGTGCGGCGCTGAGCCCGGCGAGCCCGGCACCAATAACAGCAACCTCAGTCTCAATCGCCTCCACGAAACGAGAATAGTTGGAGGCCCGGGACAAAGGCCCCAAGGCAAGTCATGAAAGCACCAAAAGAACACCGGGTCGGTTTGTCAGGCCCCTGGACGGCAAAACCGACCCAGTCCAAAGTAGGCGTGGGTCCAACCGCGCTCCGGGTCGGTTTGTCAGGCCTCTGGACGGCAAAACCGACCCAGTCCAAGCGGGTCCCGCTCACTGAACACAGCTGCGCGAGAGAGGGGCAGCTTCAGCTGGAGACGACGTCGGTTTGTCGAGGTGGCTTCCTAGGCGTCGTCGCTACGGATGTCCGTCATGCCGCCGGCGTATCCGGGGCGAGGGGGTCCGGGTTCCGGGGTCGGATCCTGAGGTGAAGGCGTGTTGACCGGTTCAGGCTCGGACGGGAAGTCCGGTTCCGGTTCGGACTCGGATTCCGGCGGGAAGACCTCGGCTTCGCCGGCACCACCGATCAGCTTTTCAAACTGGTCGGCATCGATCGTCTCGCGGACCAGGAGGATCTCGGAGATCCGGGTGAGGTCGTCGCGGCGTTCGTCGAGGATGTCGCGGGCGGTCTGGTGGGCGCCTTCGACTATGCGGCGGATCTCGTCGTCGATCTCGCGGGCGATCTCGTCGGAGTAGTCCGGTTCGGAGCCCATCTCGCGGCCGAGGAACGGCTGGCCGCGATCGTGTCCGAAGACCCGTGGGCCGAGGCGCTCGGACATGCCGAACCGCATGACCATCTGCTTGGCGGTCGCGGTGACCTTCTCGAGGTCGTTCGAGGCGCCGGTGGTGATCTCGTCGAAGACGAGTTCTTCGGCGGCGCGGCCACCGAGGGTCATCGCCATCGTTTCGCTGAGTTCGGCCCTGGAGGTGAGGAACTTGTCTTCGGTCGGCAGGGAGATCGTGTAGCCGAGTGCCTGGCCACGGCTGATGACCGAGACCTTGTGGACCGGGTCGCAGTTAGGCAGCAGGTGACCGACGATCGCATGCCCCATCTCGTGGTATGCGGTGATCTTCCGTTCCTTCTCCGACATGATGCGGGTCTTCTTCTCGGGTCCGGCGATCACCCGCATGATGCCCTCTTCGAGCTCATGCATGGTGATTTCCTTCTTGCCCGAGCGGGCGCTCAAGAGAGCGGCCTCGTTGATCAGGTTCGAGAGGTCGGCGCCGGTAAAACCGGGGGTCTGGCCGGCCAGCGCGTCGAGGTCGATCTCGCCGGCGAGCGGCTTGCCGCGGGAGTGGACTTCGAGGATCTTCTTGCGGCCGGAACGATCGGGGCGGTCGACTGCGACCTGACGGTCGAAGCGGCCAGGCCGGAGCAGGGCCGGATCGAGGATGTCGGGCCGGTTGGTGGCGGCGATCAGGATTATGTTGTCCTTGATCTCGAAGCCGTCCATCTCGACCAGCAACTGGTTGAGGGTCTGTTCGCGCTCGTCGTGTCCGCCGCCCATGCCGGCACCACGATGGCGGCCGACGGCGTCGATCTCGTCCATGAAGATGATGCAGGGTGCACTCTGCTTGGCCTGTTCGAAGAGGTCACGGACACGGCTGGCGCCGACGCCGACGAACATCTCGACGAAGTCCGAACCGGAGATCGAGAAGAACGGCACGCCGGCTTCACCGGCGACGGCCCGCGCGAGCAGGGTCTTGCCGGTTCCGGGAGGTCCGTAGAGCAGGACGCCCTTGGGGATGCGTGCCCCGAGGGCCTGGAACTTCTTCGGGGTCTGGAGGAATTCCTTGATTTCGTGGAGTTCCTGCACCGCTTCGTCGGCTCCGGCGACGTCCTTGAAGGTGATCTTGGGGGCATCGACTGCCATCTTCTTGGCTTTCGACTTGCCGAAACTCATCACTCTCGAGCCGCCACCCTGCATCTGGTTGATCAGGAAGATCCAGAAGCCGAAGAAGAGCAGGAACGGAAGGATGTAGGTGAGCATCGAGAGGATCGAACTGCCGCCGGTGCCCTTGACCGTGGTCTCGACTTCGTTTGCGTCGAGCTGGTTGATCAGGCTCTGCTCGGTGTTGTTGGGATAACCGGTGTCGTACTTCGGACCTGTTTCGTCGCCGCTTCCGGCCTCGGGGTTCTCTTCGACCTCGAGCGAGTTGTCCTTGGTCTTCATCGTGACGGACTTGATCTCGCCCTGGTCGACCTTGGCCAGGAACTCGTTGTAGGTCGGCGGTTCCGGCCCGTCATCAGGGCTGATCACACGCTGGGCTACGAAGGCCAGGATGACGACCAGGAGGATCGGGAACGCTGCGCTCTTGAAAAACCGTTTCAAAGTAACTGTGTGATCTCTTTCTTTTTCGGCCTCGCCGGAGGGTCCCGAGCGTGAGGCCGAATGGTCAGACTAGCAGGGAGATACCGCCGTCCGGTGCCAGTTGGAGCGCCAAGACGATGGGCTAGAAGTTCGGAACCGAGTCTTCCGGGAGCGAAGCGACATGGTCGAGGTTGCGGTAGCGCTGGGCATGATCGAGCCCGTAACCGACGACGAAGGCGTTCGGGATCTCGAAACCGGTGTACCGGATCGGCACTTCGACCCGGCGCCGTTCGGGTTTGGTGAGCAGCGAACAGACTTCGAGGCTGGCCGGATCGCGCGCCCGGAGGGTGCGCATCAGGTAGTTCAGGGTGAGCCCGGAATCGACGATGTCCTCGACGATCAGGACGTCCCGGCCCGTGATCGAGTCGTCGAGGTCCTTGAGGATGCGGACCACACCGGACGAGTCACGCGAAGAGCCGTAGCTGGAGACGGCCATGAAGTCGATCTCGCATGGCACCTCGAGTTGACGCAACAGGTCGGCGATGAAGACGACCGCGCCACGGAGGACGCCGACGATTACGAGATCCTTGCCGGCGTAGTCGCGGCTGATCTCCGATCCGAGCTGCTCGATTCTCGTTTCCAATTGTTCCGAGGAGATCAGGACCTCCCCGACGCTGGCTGCCATGACGCCAGTCTATGTCCGGGCGGCGCTCAGACGGACCGCCGTTGTCGTCCCGGTACGCAGCCGGTGCCGGTGGGCGACCGCCAGCCCGGCGACCCAGACCACTTCTTCGCCGGAAACGACCACGGGAACCCTGCCGCGATCCGTCCGCGGGACGCCGGCGTCGGTGAAGAGATCCTGGAGCGTCTTGCTTCCATCCATACCGAGTGGCTGGATCCGGTCGCCCGGCCGCCAGCCCCTCACGGTCAGGACCGGAGCGAGCCCGGAACTGTCCAGAGTCGCGACGTCGGGCCCCTCGGCCTCGAACGGTGGCTCGAGCGGGTCGGCACTGACGGTCCAGCCGGCCCAGGTCGCGCTGCCGCCCGGTCCGATGTCCACTCCGGCCTCATCCCCTTCGCCGGGCCCGGCGGCATCGACCGAGATCGTCCCCGCTTCCATCCGTAGCCGGTGACCGCGGCCGAGGTCGAGCAGGCCGCCTTCGGGTTCATCGGCCAGCCGCATCGCTTCGGCTGCGACCTCGGCCGGCACAGGCACGGTCGTTCCGGTCTCCCGCTCGGCGAATGCCCGGATCACGAGCCGCCGGATCGCCGGATGGAGCCCTTCGAGCGATTCGGCCGGGAGCCTCGAGCCGTTTCCGATCTCGGAAACGAGCAGGTCGGCGGCGTAGCCGTCCAGGAAATCGCCCTCCTCGGTCAGCTCGGCCCGGGTTCGGGCGATGTTGGCCACCGCGGAGGGGTTGATCTCCTGGAGAACCGGCACGACTTCCCGGCGGATCCGGGTCCGCGCGAAGGCCGGATCGTCGTTGGAAGCGTCGTCGACAAAGGCGAGGCCGGATTCGGTTGCGAGCTCCCGGGTCCCGGCCCGGGTCAGACCGATCAGCGGCCGGACGATCCGTCCGGTTGCCGGTTTCATCGCGGCGGCGGCCCGGCGGCCGGGCGAGGTGGCCAGGCGGTAGAGGACGGTCTCGGCGACGTCATCCCGGGTGTGGCCGACCGCGATCCAGTCGGCCCCGCGCTGGTCCCGCAGTTCTTCGGCAGCGCCGTATCTCAGGTCACGGGCCCAGTTCTGGACGTTGCCTTCGGGTTTCCCGGCCCGCTGAACTACAAGTTCGACCCCGAGTTGACTGCAGGCGGCTTCGCAGACCGCCTGGTCGGCGTCGGATTCTTCGCGAAGCCCGTAGTTCAGATGCAGGGCGACCAGATTCGCGAGTCCGGACCCGGCGAGGCCGGCGACCAGGCAGATCGAGTCAGGTCCGCCGGAGAGCAGAACTATTCCGCTCGAGCCCGGTGGAATCAGCCTCGAGGTCCGGATCGCGTTGACCAGCGGCCTCGGCAGTCCGTTTCGGTCACCTGCGGACACGGACGAGGAACAGCGGCGTCGGTTCCGGGAATCCCTTCAGGTCGACCTCGCCGAGGCTGTCCAGTTCGAGGTCCGGGTGTTCGCCGATGGCGTCGCGCACCGTATCGGTGACCAGCACTTCACCGCCCAGCGCTCGGTTCACCACGCGGTGGGTGAGGTTGACCTGGCTGCCGAAGTAGTCGCCGTCGCGGAATACCGCGCCGCCGTAGTGGATGCCGACCCGGGGCTTCGGCCGGTCGTCGAAGAGCGCCAGGAAGCCGACGGCCCATACGGCCAACGTGACCGGATCCGGCGACACGACCATGACTTCGTCCCCGATCGTCTTGACTATGTTCGCTTCCGGCGGAAGAGTCGCCTCGACCGCTTCGGTGAAGCGCTCGATGACCGAGAACGCCTCGGCGTCGCCTTCTTCCTCGGTGAAACGCGTGAAGCCGGTGAGGTCGATGAAGCAGAGGCTGATCCGGATCTGGTCGATCTCGGCATCACCGCCGAATTCGTCCTCCATGTGCCCGACCACGTCCTGCTCGATGAAGTACCGGACGTACCGGTCGTGGAGGTACTCGAGCAGCGGGACCGTCACCGGGGAGACCGACGCGACCAGGTCACCCATCTCGTTCGACATCTCGATGGCGCCGAGGCCGTCGCGCATCATCGGTTCGTGGACAAAGAGGTGGAAGAGCCGGACTTCGGCGTCAGCGATGCGGCGCACCGCCTGGGCGTAAACCCGGACGAGCTGGAGCACCGCCTCGATCGGCAGACCGGCGTCGGCGACCGATGCGAGCTTGCGCATCGCCTCCACATCGACCTCGGAGAGCGAACGCTCGCGGCCCGAAGGGGTGCCGAGCACGACCATGATCCGCTCGATCAGGTCTTCGGCGAGACCGATGTCCGCAGCAGCCTCGGAGATGTCGACCCGTTCGGTCCTGTCGGCGAAGAAGTCTTCGGTGAAACCGAAGGCGAGCTTGCCGTCACGGCCGGCCTGTTTCAGGTCCTCGAGGCTGTAGCCGCGGTCCCTCATCCGGGCCACGACCCGGGCCTGTGCGGCCGCGGCAGGAGTCCACTTCCCCCTGCGGACCGGAACGATCTTTTCGTCGGCCCACCGGGCAAGGGTGGCGGTCGACACGCCCGCACGGCGAGCGGCTTCGTTGAGGCTTATGCGGTCATCGCCGGGCATGGTGCACCGAGGCTACAGGCGGTGGGCGAAGCGGCGCGCCGCTTGCGGTCATTCCGGAACCTTCGGGCCGAATTCGGTGGCTATCGGTTCGAGCATCAGGGTCCGGACTTCGTTCACATCACGGGTGCACCCGGTCGCCCACATCATCTTCACCAGGGCAACCTCGGGCATGGTCGAGAGCAGCAGGGCGTCGGATTCGATCATGTGGAGGGTCGAGCCGTAGGCGTTGGTGCGGCCGACCGGGGCGTTGCCCACCGTCAGGGCTACCGCGACGTCCATGGCGCTGCACCTCGCGACGAAATCCGGCAGGGAAGAACTTGGCGGGTAGGAAGGGGCCGTGAAGGCGGGGTAAGTGCTCACCACCACGCCGCGGATCTCGCGCAGCTCGATCACGTCGATCATCGCGCTCAGGTCGATGCCGGGATGGAGGGACAGCTGGATCACGCGGTCGGAGACCTCGATGCGCGAAGGGCTGCGCGGGACCTCCTCGAGGCTCCGCCGGAACTTGAACCTCCCGTTCTCCACCGTGGCGACGGGTCCGCGGTTGGTCGAACGGTAGGCGGGTCCGGAGGCACGCACCTTCCGCGCCGAGACCGACTCCATCACCCAGCTGATCGCGTCGGGCTTGCCGGCGAACGAGATGAAGACCCCGGCAGGCAGCTTCCTGAAGGCAACCAGGGCGTCACTGATGTTGGTGTCGGCGTCGGAACCGGCTTCGTCGGGAGGCAGGTTGGCGCCGGTGAAAACGATCGGCACGTCGACCCCGGTCAGCATGAAGGTCATCGCCATCGCCGAGTAGGCCATCGTGTCCGTGCCGTGGAGGACCAGGACGCCTTTGACCTCCTCCTTCCGGCATAGGTCGTCGATCTCCCGTGCGATCAATGTCCAGTCGCCCGGGGTCATGTCCTCCGACAGCGCGTTGACCGGCTGCCGCACCACGAATTCGAGGGATTCGCGGTAGATCACCCGGCTGGTCTTCTTGCCGCCGAGTACAACCGGCTCCCCCTGGCTTCCGACTAGTTTGACCAGGCGTCTCGCGACGGAACCACGTTCTTCGGACATCGATCCGATCGTGCCGCCCGTCGTGATCAGACCTATGCGTTTGATTCCGGCCAAGGGCGTTTGAGGTTAGCGGTTCAAACGCGGCTGGGGCGACGACGAAAATGGCAAAAGGCGGCGGGACCGTCCCGTCCCGCCGCCGCGCCAAGTCAGCCCCTCGCTACTACTCCTCGTGGACCTGTGTTACTTCATTTCCCCGTTCGCCGGTCCGGATCCTGATTGCCTCCTCGACCGGAATCACGAAGATCTTGCCGTCTCCGATCTCTCCTGATCGAGCGTGACGCAGGATCGTCTCGACAACGAGGTCTTTTTCACCATCCGCGACGACGATCTCCAGCTTGATCTTGGGCCGTACGTTGACGGTCACCGTTGATCCGCGGTAGGTCTCGACGATTCCCTTCTGACGTCCGGAACCTTTCGCTTCCAGGATCGAGATGGACGGGATTCCTTTTTCAAGCAGTTCGGTCCTGATCGGCTCGAACGCTTCGTGTCGGATGAATGCTTCTATCTTTTTCAACTGACTCAACCCCTCTTATGCCTGGTCGCTTGGCGGTGTGGATTCCACTGGCGCTATGGGAGTACCCGCCATGGACGGCGTGTATGCCCCGGTCGGGTATTCCGGCTGCGGAATGAAAGCCTCCGGGTATCCGTACATCCCGTGACTCGAGATGTCCAGTCCGGCGTCTTCTTCCTCTTCCGAGACCCTGATGCCGATGGTTGCCTTGATGATCGCGAAGATCGCGTATGAGAATGCGAACACGAACACGAAGATGACCACCGGGGTGAGTGTCTGTACCCCCAGCTGACCGAAGGTCGAGCTGAAGGTCTGGTCTCCGAAGATGGAGTACCAGACACCCGCGCCAGCTCCGTCGAGTACCAGACGCGGCGATCCGAAGATGCCGACGGCGATGGTGCCGAAAATGCCGGCCATGCCGTGAGCCGAAAGCGCTCCGATCGGATCGTCCAGGTACTTCTCGACGGCGAGGACACCGAAGACCACGATCAGACCGGAGATGAATCCGATGATCGGTGCCGCCCAGTACTCGACGTAACCACAACCAGCCGTGATGCCGACGAGACCGGCGATCGCACCGTTGCCGGCCATGCCGACATCGAGTGTCTTGGTCTTCATGTAGACCAGAAGACTGGCGCCGATGACACCGGCGGCGGCCGCGAGCTGGGTGTTGAGCATCACTTCAGCGAAGAATCCGCCGTCGCTGCCGAAGGTCGAGCCTCCGTTGAATCCGAACCAGCCGATCCAAAGGATGATCACGCCGAGGCCGACGAGTGGCATGGAGTGACCGGGGATCGCCCGGGCAGCACCGTCTGATCCGTACTTGCCTTTACGTGCGCCGAGCAAGAGCAGCGCCGCGAGGCCACCGGTAGCACCGGTCAGATGGACGACGGATGAACCGGCGAAGTCCATCGCGGGCTTGCCGCCGATGTCGGAGAGAAGTCCACCACCGTAGACCGAGTGGGCAACCATGGGGTAGATCAGGGCACCGAAGAAAACGGCGTAGATCACGTAGGAGCTGAACTTGATGCGCTCCAGGGTGGTGCCCCACACGACCGCGAGGGAGACCGCACAGAAGGACATGCCGAAGAGCATGAACATGACCGTGTCCGACGTGACGTTGGCTGCATCCTCTCCGACGCCGACCACCTGGTCGAAGTGGAAGAAGAAGCCTGTCGTACCGGCGATGTCGGTAAGTGCTCCGTCACCGAACCCCGAGACGCCGTAACCGATCGCCCACCAGGCGATTGACACGATTGCGAGGTTGACGAAGATCTTGCCGACTCCGGTGCCGGCGTTCTTCATCCGGGAGAAACCGATCTCCAGGAACATGAAGCCCGCCTGCATCAAGAAGACCAGGACCGTGGCAACGGCAACCCAGACCAGGCTGAGCTCGAGATCGTTGTCGGCCACATCCGTGGCGACATCGGCGAAAGCCAACCCTGGCACAACCAGGGCGGCAAGCATCGCCAGCAGCGATGCTATGCCGAGTTTTTTGTAAGTAAGACGACTCATACGAGAAATTCCTCCTATACCCGCCGAGCAGTGCCCACGCGGTCGTTTTGCGAATAGCTGACCGCGTAAA
>JBPPMI010000248.1:0-7382 GCA_051305975.1 Solirubrobacterales bacterium | reverse complement strand
CTGGAGCGGATCGAGCAGGCGAAGGCGCGTGACCACCGCCGCCTCGGACCCCAGCTCGACCTGTTCATGCTGCGTGAAGAAGCGCCCGGCATGCCCTTCTGGCTGCCGAACGGCACCGTGCTGCTCGGCCTGATCGAGAAGGAGGTGCGCCAGCAGCTCGACCGGCGCGGCTACCAGGAGATCGCGACACCGCAGGTAATGGATGAAGCGCTCTGGCACCGGTCCGGGCACTGGGACAACTACAAGGACGACATGTACTTCATGGACGTCGACGACCGGCGTTTCGCGCTCAGGCCGATGAACTGCCCCGGCGCCTGCCTCGTCTACGGCGCCCACCGTCACTCTTACCGCGACCTGCCGCTGCGGCTCGCCGAGTTCGGCCGGGTCACCCGGAACGAGCGCGAAGGCGTGCTCCACGGCCTGCTGCGGGTCCGGGCGTTCACCCAGGACGACGCGCACGTTTACTGCACCGAGGACCAGATCGAAGCCGAGGTCGGCGAGATCTGCGAAGCGATCGACGAGCTCTACACCCGGTTCGGCTTCGAGGACGTCTCGGTCGAACTGTCGACCCGTCCCGAGAAGTCGCTGGGCAGCGACGAGCTCTGGGAAAAGGCCGAAGCGAAACTCAAGTCCGCGCTCGACGCGCAGGACCGCGAATACACGGTCAATCCCGGCGACGGTGCCTTCTACGGACCGAAGATCGACTTCCACGTGACCGACGCGCTCGGCCGCTCGTGGCAGCTCGGCACCTGCCAGCTCGATTTCCAGATGCCGGAGCGCTTCGAGCTCGACTACACCGGCGCCGACGACGAACGCCAGCGCCCGGTGATGATCCACCGCGCCCTGCTCGGATCGATGGAACGGTTCGCCGGGATCCTCATCGAGCACTACGCCGGCCGCTTCCCGTCCTGGCTGGCGCCGGTCCAGGCGATGATCGTGCCAGTCGCCGATCGCCACATCGAATACGCGAACCGGGTGGCCGAAGACCTCCGTGCCTCAGGGGCCCGGGTCAAGGTCGAAGAGCGCTCGGAATCGGTCGGCAAGAAGATCCGCTCTGCCGAACTGGGCCGCTATCCGTACATGCTGGTAGTCGGTGACCGCGAGGTCGAGGCCGGGGAGGTCGCGGTCCGCTCCCACGACGAGGGCGAACTCGGCTCTATGTCTGCGGAAAAGTTCTGTACACTCCTCGGCACTTGAATATTTGCTTTGAAAAGAACCCTTTCCAGCTCGCATCAGTGAGCCAAATTTCAGTTTGTCCGTCCGCTTGAACCTCCGCTTGGCTGCTAACTAGTGCCGGTTCCCCGCAGGTTCGACCGGCGTCCGCCCGAGCGTGACTCGACTCGTATCAACGAGCGCATCCGCGTGCCCAAAGTCAGGCTCATCGGAGCCGACGGCGAGCAGGTCGGCATCGTCACGACCGATGACGCCCGCGAGATGGCCCGGAACGCTGACCTCGACCTCGTCGAAGTCGCCGCCGGCGCCAAGCCGCCCGTGGCCCGCCTACTCGACTACTCGAAGTACAAGTACGAGCAGGAGCAGAAGCTCAAGCAGGCCAAGAAACACCAGACCCAGGTCAACGTGCGCGAGATCAAACTGCGCCCGAAGATCGCGGTCCACGACTACAACACCAAAAAGGGCCACGTCACCCGCTTCCTGAAGCACGGTGACAAGGTCAAGGTAACGATCATGTTCCGTGGTCGAGAGCAGGCCCACCCCGAACGTGGCCGTGATCTCCTCTACCGCCTCTTCGAAGACCTCGAGGGCCTGGCGACGATCGAGTCGAAGCCGCTCCAGGAAGGCCGCAACATGAGCATGCTCCTCGGCCCGTCCAAGGAAGCCGCGAAGGCCGCCGAAGACGAGAAGAAGGACGACGCTCCGGCGAAGGACACCGAAGAGGCGCCGGCCGAACCGGTCAACGCACATCCGCAGGCGATGACTCCCGAGCAGATCGAGGAGTCCGAGAAGGCTGCCGAAGAACCGGCTGAAGAAGCAGCGCCTGAAGAAGAGGCACCTGAGGCTCCGGCCGAAGAAGAAGCTTCCGAAGCACCGGTCGAAGAAGAAGCACCCGAAGCACCGGCTGAAGAAGCCGAAGCTTCCAAAGACGAGTAGCTGTAGCTAGTCGCCGGCGATCAGGTCGGCGATTCTCTCGCTCGCTTTTCCGTCCCAGAGGGGCGGGGGTGATGTTGTGACCGCTCCGCCGTCCGTGATCAGACCCGGGATCTCCGCGATCCTTGCCGGGTCGAGGCCGAGCATCGTGTTCGTACCGAGTTCGACGGTGACCGGCCGTTCGGTGTTGTCGCGGAGGGTGAAGCAGGGCACGCCCAGATAGGTCGTCTCTTCCTGGATGCCGCCGGAATCGGTGAGGACCGCCGCGGCGTCGTTCTCGAGTGAGAGGAACTCGAGGTAGCCGACCGGGTCGGCCAGGTGCAGGCCGGGAGCGATCTCGGCACCTTCCGCGTCGAGGCGTGCTCTGGTGCGCGGATGGACCGGGAAAAGAACCGGGATGTCGACGGCGACCAGGTTCAGGGCCGCAATCGTTTCGAAGAGCAGGGGCCCGTCGACCAGGGCGGGGCGGTGGAGGGTGACCAGCAGGTAGCCGCCCGGTTCGAGGCTGAAGCCCCGGCAGGCTTCGAGCGGCTGGAAGCGGTCCTGAAGTGCGACCAGGCTGTCGATCATCGTATTGCCCACGAAATGGGCCTTGTTCAGGTCGATTCCTTCGCGGTCCAGGTTGCCGAGCGCTTCCTCGGAGGTGACGTAGAGATGGTCGCTGATCGCGTCGGTGAGCACGCGATTCACCTCTTCGGGCATGGTGCGGTCCCAGCTGCGGAGGCCCGACTCGAGATGGGCCACCGGGACCCCGAGCTTGACCGCGGTCAGGGCCGCGGCGAAGGTCGAGTTGACGTCGCCGGGCACGACGACCAGGTCCGGCCGGTCATCGACCAGGAAGGGTTCGAGGCGCTCCATCACCCGGGCGGTCTGCTGGGCGTGGGTGCCGGACCCGATCTCGAGCATGTGGTCCGGCGCGGGAACACCGAGTTGCTCGAAGAAGATGTCCGACATCATCCGGTCGTAATGCTGTCCCGTGTGGACGATAGTCTGGTCCGAATCGGGCAACCGTTCGCGCAAGGCCTTGACAAGCGGGGCCATTTTTACGAAGTTCGGCCGGGTGCCGAGCACGTGCATGATTCGCATTGCGGCTCACCTTACCCGTGCAAAAGGATGCCGGAAGGGTGCTCCCCCTCTTTGTTTGATTGAATGTGCCGTCGCATGCCCAAGATGAAGACACATTCCGGTGCCAAGAAGCGGTTCAAGAGAACCGCCAACGGCAAGCTGCGTGGACGGCGCGCCTACTCCAGCCACATTCTGGAGAAGAAGTCGCCGAAGCGGAAGCGCCGCATGGCCCGGCCCGTCGAAATCAAGCCGGCCGATGCTCCGCGGATCAACAAACTGCTTGGAGGCAAATAATGCCTCGCGTCAAGCGGTCGGTAAACGCGCGGAAGAAGCGTCGCAAGGTTCTCGAAGAAGCCAAGGGCTATTACGGCCGGAAGAGCTCTTCGTACAAGCTGGCCAAGGAACAGGTAATGCGTTCCGGTGCGTACGCGTACCGCGACCGACGGGTCAGGAAGCGTGACTTCCGTCGCCTCTGGATCACCCGCATCAACGCTGCCGCCCGTGCCGAAGGCATGAGCTACTCGCAGCTGATCCACGGACTGGACAAGGCCGGAGTCGAAGTCAATCGCAAGATGCTCGCCGATATAGCGGTCCGTGACCGCGAGGACTTTCGCCGATTTGTCGAGATCGCCCGGGAGGGTGCTGCCGCCTAACGCGCTTCGGCACTCACTTATTTCGGGCGGCTTCGCATTTGCGAGTCGCCCTTTTTTGTTTTTGGAGAGAAAATGATCACCAGCCCTGACAACGAAAAACTGAAACTGGTCCGGAAACTCGGCCAGAAGAAGCACCGGGAGAAGCTCAGCCTGTTCGTGACCGAGGGGGAAGACCTGGCCAACGCCGGACTCACCGCCGGACACGTGCCGCAGGCTCTCCTCGTCCACCCGGACTGCGACATCGAAGGCGAAGAAGTCGAGCCGGACCTGCTGGAAAGGGCCTCCTCGCTCGCTTCGGGCACCAACGTGATCGGGATCTGGCCCGAAGTCTGGGCCGAAGAGACGAAGGACATCTGTGTGTTCCTCGACGGGCTGGCCGACCCGGGGAACATGGGGACGATCATCCGCACTGTGGACGCCCTGCTCGACGCGACCGTCGTGGTGGGGCCCGGCAGCGTCGACCCGTATGCGCCGATTTCGGTGCGGGCGAGCATGGGCTCGATCTTCACCCAGCCGATCCTGAAGGCGAAGATCGACATCACCCCGGAGCCGCGGATCGCCATGGTCGCCTCGGGCGGCGAATGGCCCGGCGGACACGGCACTCCGGTGACCCTGGTCCTCGGCTCGGAAAGAGCAGGAATCCAGCATGTGGTCTTGAATCAATGCGAAGAGTCCTGGACCATCCCCCTGCGGGAAGGACGGGCCGAATCCCTCAATGTCGCAGCCGCCGCAGCCATCGCCTGCGAGCGGATATCGTCGTCTGCCCCGCCCAAAGCGAGTTAGGAAGCAATGCTCGAGAGAATCCAGGAGATCGAAGCGGAAGCGACCACGGAAGTGGGCGCCGCCGATTCCGCCGCAGCGCTCGAAGATCTCCGGGTCAAGTACCTCGGCCGGAAGTCGGAACTGACCGGCATCCTCAGGGGGATCGCCGACCTCGACCCGGCCGAACGCGGCCCGGTCGGTGGCGGGGCGAACAAGGTCAGGAAGGCTCTCGAGGCGTTGATCGAGGAGCGGATCGACTCGCTGGCCGGGTCCGAGCTCGAAGCCAGCCTCGCCGGTGACCGGATCGACGTGACCCTTCCCGGCTCGCCCGCGAGGGCAGTAGGCCACCTCCATCCGATCACCCGGACCAGGCGGCTGATCGAAGACGTGATGATCGGCCTCGGCTACCAGGTGATGGAAGGCCCTGAGGTCGAGCACGATTTCTACAACTTCACCGCTCTCAACCATCCGGAGGACCACCCGGCCCGGATGCTCCAGGACACCTTCTACATAGAGGCCGGATCGGGTGCGCCCGACGACGCCGGCCCGCGCGACGTCCTGCTCCGGACCCACACCTCGCCGATGCAGGTGCGGGCGATGGAAACTTCGCCGCCGCCGCTCTTCATGATCGTTCCTGGCAAGACCTACCGGCGGGACTCCGACGCCACCCACAGCCCGATGTTCCACCAGGTCGAAGGCCTCGCCGTCGCAGAAGGCATCACGCTCGCCGACCTCAAGGGCACCCTGCTCGCGATGCTCCGGGAGATCTTCGGTCCCGACCGCCAGATCCGGATGCGGCCCCACTTCTTTCCGTTCACCGAACCTTCGGTCGAGTTCGACGTCTCCTGCTTCAAGTGTGGAGGCTCCGGTGAACTCGAGGGTGGGGACCGCTGCAACCTCTGCAAGGGGATCGGCTGGATCGAACTCGGCGGTGCCGGCATGGTCGACCCGAACGTCTTCGGTTTCGTGAGGGACGCCGGTTACGACCCCGACCTGGTCACCGGATTCGCGTTCGGCTTCGGCATCGAGCGGATCGCCATGCTGCGGCACGGCGTGGGGGACCTGCGGCTCTTCTTCGACAACGACGTGCGGATGCTGGAGCAGTTCTCGTGAGGGTCCCTTACGGCTGGATGGCCGAATACTGCGATCCCGGACTCGAACCCGGTGTGCTCGCCGAGAAGCTGGCGATGACCGGCACCGAGGTCGAAAGGGTCGTGACTTCCGGTCCGCCTTCGGCTGACCACTTCGTGATCGGCCTGGTCAAGGCAGTCGAGGAGCATCCTGACGCCGACCGGCTGCGGGTCTGCACGGTCGAGGCCGACGAGGAGCGGAACATCGTCTGCGGCGCGCCGAACGTGGCTGCCGGCCAGACCGTGGTCGTCGCCCTGCCGGGGGCCGTGATGCCCGGCGGCATGAAGATCAAGAAGGCCAAGCTACGGGGCGTGCCGTCAGAAGGGATGATCTGCTCGGAATCCGAACTCGAACTCGGCGACGGCAAGGACGGCATCATGGTGCTCGAAGACGGCGTCGCTGCTCCCGGAACCCCGGCTTCGAAAGTAGTCCCGATCAGCGAAAAGGTGCTCGAAC
This sequence comes from Solirubrobacterales bacterium, assembly GCA_051305975.1. Lineage (GTDB taxonomy): Bacteria > Actinomycetota > Thermoleophilia > Solirubrobacterales > 70-9 > 67-14. Next base: position 1,209 of record JBPPMI010000248.1, on the reverse strand, counting down.
TCGAGGTCACCCCGAACCGGACCGACTGTTACGGCATCTACGGCGTCGCCCGGGAAGCCCATGCGATCACCGGTGCTCCGCTGGCCCCTGCCCCATGGGAAGGCGAGTCGATCGAAACCGGTGGCGAAGTGGACAGCCTCGTCTCGGTCGAAGTCGAGAACCACGACCTCTGCCCGCGTTTCACTGCGAGGGCTTTCACGAACGTGACCATCGGTCCGTCACCTCTCTGGCTGCGGGGGCGGCTGATCGCTTCCGGCCAGCGGCCGATCAACAACGTGGTCGACATCACCAACTACGTGATGTGGCTCACCGGCCAGCCGATGCACGCCTTCGACCTCGACCTGGTTCCCGACGGCGCGCTCTTCGTGCGGTCGGCGAAGGACGGCGAGAAGGTGACCACCCTCGATGACGAGGTACGGGAAGTATCGTCGGACACCGTCCTGGTCTGTGACAAAAACGGCCCCGCAGCTGTCGCCGGCGTCATGGGTGGTTCGGTGTCCGAAGTCTCCGGCTCGACCACCTCGGTCCTGATGGAAGCGGCCACCTGGAACGGCCCGAACATCCTGCGGACTTCGCGTGACCTGAATCTGAGGTCCGAGGCCTCGTCCCGGTTCGAGAAACAGCTCCACCCCGACCTCGCCGAGCGGGCGCAGATCGTGGCGACGGCCCTCATGGTCGAGCTCTGCGGTGCCACACCGGCTGCCGGCCTGGTCGACGTGGCCGTACCGCTGCCCGAATCCGAGCCGATCCGGCTGCGGGACGGCCGGGTGGAAAGGATCCTCGGACTGGCGATCGACACCGCCGCCCAGACCGAGGCCCTCGAGATGCTCGGCTTCGGCGTCGAGCCCGACGGCGAGGACCTGCTCGTCTCGGTCCCGGCCGACCGGTACTTCGACGTGACCAGGGAGATCGACCTGGTCGAAGAAGTCGGCCGGGTCAACGATCTGGACACGAGGCTCCCGGCAACGCTGCCTTCGGGCTCGGGCCGGGTCGGCGGGCTCAGCCGCCAGCAGAGCCTGCAGCGGCGGGCCGAGGATTCGATGCGGGAAGCCGGCTTCGACGAGATCGTCGGCTGGAGCTTCACCCAGCCAGCCGAAGCCGAGCGGCTCAGGCTGACGACCCCGGATCCGCGGGCCAGTGCCGTCAAGCTCTCTAATCCGCTTTCCGAGGACCAGTCCGTGATGCGCACGACCCTGCTCGGCTCGCTGC
>JBPPMI010000247.1:0-2764 GCA_051305975.1 Solirubrobacterales bacterium | reverse complement strand
CCCAGCGGCGAGTGTCGAGAACGTTCTTCTGCAGCAGCGAGAAGAACGACTCCATCGCGGCGTTGTCGCCCGAGGACCCGACCCTGTCCATCGAGCCGCGCAGGCCGTTGTTCTTCAGCAGCCGCACGACCTTCTTGGAACGAAATTGAGATCCTCGATCGCTGTGCACGATCGTTTGGGCCGGGGAGCGCAGAGCGATCGCGTTGCGTAACGCGGCGGCCGCCAGGGCGGACTTCATCCGCGAGTCGATGGAGTAGCCCACGATCTTGTTGGAGTAGCAGTCCTTGACCGCGCACAGGTAGAGCTTGCCCTCACGTGTGGGGTGCTCGCTGATGTCGGTCAGCCAGACCTGGTTCGGGCCGGTCGCGGCTCCGGTGAAGTCGTGGGTGACGCGCCCCTTCTCGTCGACGGACGCGAGGAGGTCGTCGTGCACAGCCGGGCCTGGCTTGCCGGCCTTCCCACGGCGCCGGTGGTGGGAAGCGAACACGCCGGCGGTCGAGCACAACCGCCACACCCGGTTCTCGCTCGCGATGATGCCGACATCGGCGAGCTCGTCAGCGATGAACCGGTAGCCCAGGGTGGGGTCGTCGGCATGGATACCCAGCACGACGTCGATGACGTGCGCGTCGTCCCAGTCCCGCCGGGACACCGGCTCTTTGAGCCACTTGTAGTACCCCTGAGGCGTCAGCTTCAGGACCCTGCACGCCACCGCGACCGGCACCCTGATGCGGGCACCGGTCGCGGCCATCTCACGGACGAGCGGGAAGACTATTTTCCCGGCAGATTGGCCTGGGACAGGTAGGCAGCTGCGCGGCGCAGGACCTCGTTCTCCTGCTCCAGCAGCCGGATCCGCCTGTTCGCCTCACGCAGCTGCTTGCGCTCTTCGTCGGTGAGGCCGGGCCGGTGACCGTCCTGAACATCAGCGCGTTTCATCCAGTTCGACAAGGTGCCTTCGGAGATCCCGAAGTCCTTCGCGATCTGGGACAACGGAGCCTGGCCCTTGCGGGCCACAGCCACGACGTCGTCGCGGAACTCCTTGGGGTATGCCTTTGCCATGCTCGACATCCTTCCAGCGAGGACGGATCCTCACAGGTCAGGTGTCAACCAAACTCTGGGCAGACCCTCCCGACCGCATCAACGCCTACCTGTAAATCCGATGTGACCCAGATCACTGCTCAGAAAATAGCCTTCCGTGGTCAGGCGGCGGTGGGTGTGAGGGCCACCTCGAAGCCGAGCCGTCGCAGGTTCTCGACCGCGCGACGTCGTTCGCGCTCTGCGGTCCGTGCGTTGAACGTTCCTGGTCCCGGATCGATGTAGGGCACGCCGGTCTCGAGGATCCGGTAGGCGGCCAGAAGGATCTCGTGGCCTACCGCGACGACGGCCTTGGCATCGCCACGTCGTCGCCGGATGTGTAGGTAGCGCTCGCGTAGGTAGGTGCCCTTGCTACGGGTCGCAGCGCGGGCGGACTGGACAAGCGTGGCACGCAGCCACTTCGATCCCTTGCGAGTCTTCCCGGATCCGCGCTTGCCGGCCGAGTCACGTTGCCCGGGGCACATGCCCGCCCACGACGCGAGATGCGCCGCGGTGGGGAACACGCTCATGTCCGGGCCGATCTCGGCCAAGATGACCTCAGCGGAACGACGGTCCACGCCCGGGATCGACCGGAGCAGTTCAATCCGGTCGGCCAAAGGGTCCAGCACCGCCGCGATCCGTTCGTCCAATGCCGCGATGTCGGCTTCCTGTGCCTCGATGTGGTCCAGCATCCGCTCCAGTAGGAAAGCGTGGTGAGGACCAAACCGGCCGGTCAGAGCTTTGGTCAGGTCCGGGATCTTGGACCTCATCCGCCGTTGCGCCAGATCAGCCATCGCTGCCGGATCATCGTGACCCGCGATCAGCGCTCGCATCATCGCCCTGCCCGAGACCCCAAAGACGTCGCTGGCGAAGGTGTTGATCTTGACCCCCGCGTCCTCGAGGACTTTGTGGACCCGATTGGCCGAGGCGGCGCGCTCGTTGATCAACGCCTTGCGATACCGCGTCAGGTCCCGCAGCTCCCGGATCGGCTTGGGCGGCACGAAGCTGGCCGACAGCAGGCCGTGTGCCAACAGTTGGGCCAGCCACACCGCATCGATGGTGTCGGTCTTGCGGCCAGGCACGTGTTTGACGTGTGCGGCGTTGACCAGCATCACCACGAAGTCGTCCTCCAGCAGGTAGTACACCGGCTTCCAGTACACCCCGGTGGACTCCATCACCACGTGAGTCACACCCAGACCGGCCATCCAGTCGCGCAGTTCCATCAGGTCCGGCGTGGTTGTCCCGTACGTCTCGATCAGTTCAGCAGGCCGCCCGGTCACCCGATCGGGAACCCGGACGCACACCACCACCTCGGCCTGGCCCACGTCGATGCCCGCGCACCGATCAACGAGTTCCTCCATCTCTCCTCCTCTGAATAGGAGGACCACCGCCCGATCGAAAGCCGTTGCGATCAAGCGATTCTGCTCGTCGTGCTCAAGGGCAACAGTCCGGGGTGCCGACACGGCTTCACGTCAGACTTACACTCGGGCTCTCTGGCACCAAAGAGGACCGACGTCACCACGAACGGTGGCCCCGACCCCATTTTCATCCGCCGGGGTGGCGGAGTAAACCGCCGCGAGTGACTTACACAGACAACTTGACAGGCTCCGGGATTCGACGAGATCAGTTACAAGAAGGGCCACAAGTACCTGATGGTCGTCGTCGACCACGACACCCGACGGCTGGTGTGGGC
>JBPPMI010000246.1:0-4679 GCA_051305975.1 Solirubrobacterales bacterium | reverse complement strand
GCCTCGGGGAAGTTCTCGTAGACCCGCAGGTCGATCGGCATCCAGTCGGTTGTGCCGTGGCGGTGGTTGACCACGGCAACCAGGGCCTCGATCCGTTCGAGGTATTCGGCGTACTCGGGCACGTCCTGGCGTGACGGCTGGAGGTGCGCGATGAAAGTGACCTTCTCCCGGAATTCGGGGTGCTGCGAAAGGAAGGTGTCGAACGAGGTGAAACCGCGCAGGATGTTCTTCGAGAGGTCGGCGCGGTCCACCCGGAGGATCAGGTGCTCGCGGCGCCGGGACAGGACCTCCTTTTCGGCGGCGGCTACCTCGGGGGTCTCGGCGGTGCGGTGGAGCCGCGCGGAATCGATCGAGAGCGGATAGGCCCGGGCGAGGGTCTTGCCGCCGGGATGGGTGACGCTGAGCTCGTCGTAATCGACCTGGTATCCCATGAGCCGCTTGCAGCACGAGAGGAAGTTGTGGCAGTAGGTCGAGGTGTGGAAGCCGATGATGTCGTTGCCGAGCATGCCGGCGAACAGGTCTTCGCGGAGGCGCGTCGGCAGGACCCGCCAGCTGTCCGGCTGCGACCACGGGATGTGGACGAAGTGGTGGATCAGGGCGTCGGGACGCGCTTCGCGGATCATCGCCGGCGCCGTGTAGAGGTGGTAGTCGTGGAGCATCACGAGAGGCTCCTCGATCCCCTCGATCTGCCCGATCACGCAGTCGGCGATATCGCGGTTCACCGCCTGGTACCCCGCGTCCCAGGCCTGGAGTTCGGCCTCGCGGATGTCCGGGGCGTTAGACAGGTCCCAGAGGTAGTGCTGGATGAACCAGAGGATCGGGTTGGCGATCACGTTGTAGAACTGGTCGTAGGCCCAGGGGTCGCTCTCGACCATCAGGACCTTGTAGTCGACGCCGTCGACGTCGATGGCGATCGGACGGTGGTCGTTCTCCTCGGTGACGGCGATGTCCTCCTCGGTCATCGCCGAAGCGATCCAGAGGGTGTCACGTTCCGCTGCCAGTCCGGAAAGGGCGGTCACGAGCCCGCCGCCGCCGCGCTTCAGGTGCCGCTCGCCGTCGTCGCCCCGTTCGAACTGTGCGGGTCCACGATTCGAGACGATGATCAACGGCTGAGTTTCGTTTTCCTCCGACGTACTCACTGGTGGGAGTCTACGTCCCCCGAATTGGCCGGATGAAATCTCTCGGGTCTCGCCGCCTTGTATCCGCGCACAGCGCGGATCAAGACGTCAGGACCCGATCCTTATTCGTCGAGTCGGCGAACCGCTACGGCTCGGAGAGGGCGGTCGGTCGCTCTTCGAGCTCGACCTTCACCGTGACGTCCTTGCCGTCACGGACGATTCCCAGCTCGACCGGCTCACCGGGCTCGAGGCGACCTACGATGCGCCCGAGGTCTTCGGCCTTCTCTATCCGCTGGCCGTCGATCGACACGATCACGTCGCCGCCGGTGTCGAAGACCGAGCCCTGAAAGGTGATCTCGTCGTCGCCCCCCTGGATCCCCGCGTCGTCGGCCGGGCCGTCCGGCACCACCCGGGCGACCAGCGCACCGGAGCTGGCCTCGATGCCGAGCCTCTCGGCGAGCTGCGGGTAGATCGGCTGGGTGCTGACGCCGATATAAGCGTATCTGGCCTCACCGTTCTCCTCGAGCTGCTTCGCCGAATAGTCGATCGTGTTCGACGGAACCCCGAACCCGACACCGTCACTGGCTCCGGAGCCGCCCTTGATCTGCTGGCTGATGCCGATGACGCGGCCCTGTCCGTCGAGCATGGGGCCACCGGAGTTGCCGGGGTTGATCGCGGCGTCGGTCTGGATCGCGCCTTCGATCTGGAAGTCCGTCAGGGACCTGACCGACCGGTTGGTCTGGGAGATGACCCCGGTCGCGAGTGAGTGGTCCTCCCCGAACGGGGAACCGATCACGGCGATCGGATGGCCGACCACGACGTTGTCGCTGTCGGCGAGCTCGAGCGGTTCCAGGTCGACCTCGTCCGGGTCCACCTTGAGCAGGGCCACGTCACTGAACGGATCGAAGCCGAGGATCTCGGCCGGCAAAACGTTGCCGTCGTAGAACTCGACGAAGACCTGTCGGGCGGGAGTCCGGTTCTCGCCTTCGCCGTCGGAGACGACGTGGGCGTTGGTGATCAGTTCACCGCTGTCGTTCAGGACGAATCCGGAACCGCCGGCGACCTGGGCGCCGAACGGGTTGTCGCTGCCGCCGAAGACCGAACGGACGGAAATCACGCTCGGCACGGCGTCGCGGTAGATCCGGGCGGCGTTGAAAGCCTCACCCGTCGTATCGATCAGGACCGGCTCCTCCGACTTCTCGGGCGGCGCCGCGGTTGCCGCTGCTGGGCTGTCATCCTGGCTCCCGCCGTCGATGCCGTCGTCCGTTCCGCAGGCGGCGACCAGCAGTCCGAGCAGCACCACGAGGGTGATCAGGAGAGGCCAGCGCATCGGGATGTCGGTGCGGCGGTCACGGGTATCCGGAGCAGAAGGCATGACTGCTGAGAATACGCAGGTGAACGGGTCGGCCTCCGGGGAGCGGTGGCCCCGACCTCAGCCGAAGTGGTCGAAACCCGACGGCGCCGGACGCTCCCCGTCTTCGTCGAACAGCATGAATCCTTTCTCCTCGACTACCCGCCCGACCGGCGAGAGATCGAGGTGAAGGGACTTGAGGGCATCTCGTGCAGGTCCGAAGTCGGCTTCCGCGATAGTCACCGCGAGTTCGTAGTCCTCCCCGCCTGCCAGGGCCATGTCACCGGCGGCCCGCCCGGCGGCCGCTTCGACCGCGTCCACCCCTGCCTGCGCCGGGACGAGCCGGGCGTCACAGCTGATGCCGACCCCGGACATGTCCGCGATGTGGCCGAGGTCGCAGGCCAGGCCGTCGCTGACGTCGACCATCGCGGTCGCCCCCAGGCGGCCGAGGACCCTCCCCGCATACAGCCGGGGGTTCGGGCGCAACTGGCGGTCGAGCAGGGTGGCCCGGAATGCCGGGTCGAGCCCGTCGACTTCGATGCCGTCGTTCTCCAGCAGCCAGAGTCCCGCGGCGGCCCCGCCGAGGGTGCCGGTGACCGCGACCATCTCGCCGGCCGATGCTCCCGAGCGCAGAACGAACTCGCCGGGCGCTCCCGCGTGCCCGACCACCGTGACCGCCACGAAGAGCACCGGGGAAGAGACCGTGTCACCACCGGCCAGGACCGCTCCGAACCTGCCCGCTGCTTCCATGAAACCGGCCGCGAGCTCTTCGAGGAATCCGCCCGCCGCCCAGGCCGGGACCCCAAGGGTCACATAGACCTCGCCCGGTTCGGCCGCCATCGCCGCCAGGTCGGAAAGCGCAGTGGCCAGTGCTTTGTGGGCGATCGCTTCCGGCGGGCTCCACTGCCTGTTGAAGTGAACCCCTTCGACGACCGCGTCGACGGATGTGGCGGTGGCACCGCCCGGCAGCGTGACTGCCGCGTCGTCTCCGATGCCGACGTCGAGGCGGGGCGAAGTACCGCTTCCGGACCGGAGCAGGTCGACCAGTTCGGATTCTGTGGTTCCTTTATCCATGGCTCTCTGACACTATGACCAGTCGAATGGGCGACGAAACAAAGAGCGACGGGAACCAGCCGAAGGAGAGCCTCCTCCACCGCATCGGGCATTTTGGCGCGACGGTCGGCAAGAAAGCACCGCAGAAGCGGTCGACGAAGCTGATCCTCCAGGGTGGATTCGCCTTCCTGATCTTCGCTTTCCTCGTCTTCACGGTCGTCTCCCAGTGGTCGGAGCTGAGGGAGAAGGGAGTCGAGTTCAACCTGGTCTGGCTGCTGCCGGCGATCCTCGCGATGCTCGCCTACTACACGCTGAGTGCCGGGGTGTGGGGCCTGATCCTCAAGTTCATGGGATCCCCCGTCTCGCCCGGCGAAACCCAGAAGATCTGGGCCCAGCCGCTGCTGGTGCGATACATCCCGGGCAGCGTGCTCTTCATCCTGGCCCGCGTGATCATGGCCGAGAAGGTCGGTGTGACCCGGCGGGTGTCCACCGCCGGCATCGTTTACGAGCAGGCGGTTTCGATCGCGGCCGCGCTGACGATCGCCTGTTATTTCCTGATCGCCCACCCCGACCTCCAGGACAACCCGTTCCGCTGGATCCCGCTGCTGGTGACCCCGCTGCTGGTGCTGTTCCTCCACCCGCGAATCTTCGGCCCGCTCTCGACGAAGGCCCTTACCGCCCTCGGGCGCGAGCCGCTGCCGAAGACTATGTCTTTCGGTGGCGTGCTGACGATCTACGTCACCTACGTCGCCCTCTGGTGCATCATGGGCCTCGGCGTGTACTTTGCCGCGCGGTCGGTCCATTTCCTCGACCTCAGCGATCTGCCGATCGTCGCGGCCTCGCAGATGATCGGCTTCCTCGCGGCCGTCGTCTCAGCCGTGACGCCGGCCGGTCTCGGTGTGCGTGACGCGGCTTTCGCCTGGGCCGTCAAGACGACCCTGCCGAGTGGAGACTTCGGGGTCGGCGCGGTGATCGCGATCGCGGTCCGGGCCACCCAGACCGTCGTCGAACTGATCTACGTCGGAGTGGTCACCCTGTTCGCCCGCCGCTCGGGTGAGCCCGGGGTGGTCGAGGACCTGAAGGAAGAAACCCAGCCCGGCTAGGGCGGCGTGGCTCCGCCGCCGGTGCCCAGGCCGCCGCTCGGCGGTGTCACCGGG
>JBPPMI010000245.1:0-2005 GCA_051305975.1 Solirubrobacterales bacterium | reverse complement strand
GAGGACAAGTCCGCCGCCCCGGCCAGCGACGAAAACGGAAAACCGGTCAAGTCGTACAAGACGGTGACCCAGTACTCGATGAACCCGGTCGAGGAGATGGGCCTCCTGAAGATGGACTTCCTCGGCCTGCGGAACCTCGACGTGATCGACGACGCCGTCGACATCGTCGAACGTTCGCGCGGAATCCGCATCGACATCGGCGAGATCCCGCTGGACGACGAACTGACCTACAAGATGCTTGCGGCGGGCGATTCGACCGGTGTGTTCCAGCTCGAGTCCGAGGGCATGCGGGAAGCCATGAAGCGCGTCAACCCGACCGAGTTCGACGACATCATCGCCCTGGTCTCGCTCTACCGGCCCGGCGCCATGGCGGAGATCCCGCGCTACGCCCGCGGCAAGGCCGATCCGACGACGGTCGAGTACGCGGACCCGCGCCTCAAGGACATCACCGAATCGACCTACGGCTGCCTCGTCTATCAGGAACAGCTGATGGAGATCTCGAAGAAGCTGGCCGGGTTCACGCCGGCCGAATCGGACGACCTGCGCAAGGCGATCGGCAAGAAGAAGCGCGACATGATGGCCAAGATGGAGTCGATGTTCATGGAGGGCACCGCCGCCTCGGGGACCGACCCGGCCGTGTCCCGCAGCCTCTGGGGTTCGATGACCGCGGCTGCCGACTACTCGTTCAACAAGTCCCATGCCGCCTGTTACGGGCTGATCGCGTACCGGACGGCGTACCTCAAGGCGAACTATCCGGCTGAGTACATGGCCGCCGTCATCTCGTCGGTGATGAGCACCAAGGACAAGGTTCCGTTCCTGATCAGCCGCTGCGCCGACATGGGTATCAAGGTGCTGCCGCCGGACATCAACGTCTCCGACCACAGTTTCGTGGTCGACGGGACCAACATCCGGTTCGGCCTGGACGCGGTCAAGAACGTCGGTTACTCCGCGGTCGAGGCGATCCTCCACGCGAAGGAGGAGCGGCCCTTCGAATCGCTCTGGGACTTCTGCGAGAGGGCCGACTCCCGGGCGGTGAACAAGCGGGCGATCGAGTGCCTGATCAAGTGCGGAGCCTTCGACTCGCTTCCCGGCTCACGCAAGGGCATGCTCGAGATGCTGCCCGAGTGCCAGTCCGCCGGCAACAAGGCCCAGGCCGACGCCCACATGGGCCAGGGGTCGATCTTCGACATGGGTGGCGAGGACGGTGCGTCGCAGGGCGGGGCCCTCAGCGGCCAGCATCCGCCTATCACCGAAGCCGAGTTCGAGCAGAAGGAGATCCTCACGCTCGAGAAGGAGACGCTCGGAACCTTCCTCTCGTCCCATCCGCTTGACGGTCTCCGTGAGGCGATCGCGGTCAAGGCCGACTGCACCCTGGCCGAGCTCGGTGGCCGCGAGGACGGCTCCTGGGTGACGATCGGCGGGATCATCACCGAGTACAAGAAGCTCCGGACCAAGTCCGGGTCGCAGATGGCTTTCGCGACACTCAGCGACATCGAAACCGAGATCGAACTGATCGTGTTCAAGGCCGGCGAGTCCGACAAGACCCAGGCCGTCCAGCTCGATTCTGTGGTGATGGTCAAGGGCCGGGTCGACCAGACGGAGAAAGGCACCAAGCTCGTCGTCCAGGACGCCCAGGTCTTCGATCCCAAACCCGCCGAGATCGAGAAAGCCAAGGAGCAGCAGGCACGCAAGAACCTGCCCTTCGAGGTCAAGGTCGACTCCGACCGCCTCTCGCTCGACGCCCTCGACGAGATGAAAGCCATCCTCCGACACCACCAGGGGGAGAACGAAGTCCACCTCGTGGTGGTCAACGGTGAGCGCGAGCGCAAGTTGAAGCTGGGACCGGACTACAGGGTCCGGATGTCGGCGGGTTTGCGCAGCGAACTCGACGAGATGCTGCGCGGCGACACCGCCCAAGCCGCCTGAGGAGCCGGATCTACGGTTGACTGACCAATCGGTCAACTTTCACACAACCGTGTCATCGATCCATGTAACATTGCCTTAT
>JBPPMI010000244.1:0-3460 GCA_051305975.1 Solirubrobacterales bacterium | reverse complement strand
GTCAAGGACACGAGTCCGGAGGCGATCGGCCAGCTGAAGGAACTCGGGCTGCGCACGGTCCTGCTCACCGGCGACAGTGAGGAGATCGCGAAGTCGGTCGCCACCCTCGTCGGTGTGGATGAAGTGATCAGTGAGGTCCTGCCCGGTGAGAAGGCCGAGGTCGTACGGGACCTGCAGGCGGAAGGCCATGTGGTCGCGATGGTCGGTGACGGGGTGAACGACTCTCCCGCACTGGCACAGGCGGACCTCGGTATCGCCATCGGCACCGGCACCGACGTCGCGATCGAGGCTTCGGACCTGACCATCGTCTCGGGGGACCTTCGTGGCGCCGGGGATGCGATCCGGCTTTCGCGGAAGACGCTCGGCACGATCAAGGGCAACCTGTTCTGGGCCTTCGCTTACAACGTCATCCTGATTCCGGTGGCGATGACCGGCTTCCTGAACCCGCTGCTCGCCGGAGCAGCCATGGCGTTCTCGAGCGTCTTCGTGGTCGGCAACTCCCTCCGGCTCCGCCGGTTCATGGGCAGGGAGACGGCACGGAGGTAGCCCATCGGGTGAATCGAATCCCCCGCGGGCATTGTCCCCGGCTGGACGGACGGCCTACCGGTACGCTGAGTGCAGGGACGGTCTGTGGGCATCGGGTCTTCACGAAGATCCAGCTGAACTTGCCGACCTGCAACCATGATCGGCATGCGCTTTCGGCTAGGTTCTGGAGAATGAGATCCGCCGCTGATCGCCCACTCGGCCTTGCTCCCGCCTCCGTCTCGGATTACCGGGAGCTCGCCCGGCGTCGGATGCCGCGCCAGCTGTTCGACTACCTCGACGGTGGTGCATACGAAGAGGCCACCATGCGGGCCAATGTCACCGACCTCGAACGCCTTCTGTTGCGACAGGTAGTGATGCGGGACGTGACGGTGCGTGACCAGTCGTGCGAGGTGCTCGGAGAGAAGCTTTCGACTCCGGTGATCCTCGCCCCGGTGGGACTCGCCGGCATGTTCGCCCGTCGGGCCGAGGTCCAGGCGGCGAAGGCCGCGGAGGCCGCAGGCATTCCCTTCGTCGAATCGACCGTCTCCATCTGCAGCATCGAAGAAGTGGCGGAAGCGACTTCCGTGCCGCCGTGGTTCCAGCTCTACGTGATGCGCGACCGCGCCTTCACCGAAGGTCTGATGGCGAAAGCGAAAGCGGCTGGTTCACCGGTTTTGATGCTCACCGTCGACCTCGCCGTCCTCGGTGCCAGGCATCGCGACACGAGGAACGCGATGCTCGGCGAGGCTTCCGCCTGGGCGAAGATCCGCCGGGGCATCGACCTGGTTTCGCACACGCGGTGGCTGGCCGACGTGCCGATCAAGGGCAAGCCGCTTACTTTCGGCAACCTGGCCGAGGCCGTGCCCGGCGGTCGCAGCCCGGAGGACTTCAAGGCCTGGGTCGATTCACAGTTCGATCCGAGCGTCACCTGGGACGACATCGCCTGGGTTCGTGAGAACTGGGACGGCAAGCTCGTTCTGAAGGGCGTGCTCGATCCCGAGGACGCCCGGAAGGCAGCCGCCGCGGGAGCCGACGGCATAGTCGTCTCCAATCACGGTGGTCGCCAGCTCGACTCGGTGCCGTCCTCGGCGATGGCGCTGCCGGCATTGGCCGAAGCGGTCGGGGACGAGATCGAAGTGCTCGCCGACGGTGGAGTTCGCACCGGGCTCGACGTGGTCAAGATGGTCTCCCTCGGCGCCCGGGCAGTCCTCGTCGGTCGCGCCTGGGCATGGTCGGTTGCCGCCGGTGGCGAAGCCGGAGTCAGCCAGATGCTCAAATTCCTGAAGGGCGACATCGACACGGCGCTCGGCCTGACCGGCCAGACATCGATCACCGACCTGGACCAGACCGCCCTGTACTGATCAGGTCAGATCCCCCGCCGGACCGCTCCTAGACCGAAGGCCTAGACTCAGCGTTGCCGAAATCTCACTCAGCGGTTATTATCGGGTGATGAAAAGGGAGATGGGTTTGCGGGGATGGATTCCCGGAACGCTTTTGACTTTGCTGGTTTCACTACTCGCGATTCCGGGGCCGGCACAGGCGACATGGCCGGGAACCAACGGGCAGATCTTCTTCGTCTGCCGGGCGGCCGGTGTCGGGTTCAGTGGTCAGGACATCTGTTCGATCAAACCCGACGGTTCCGGTCTGACGAACCTGACCAGGACACCGGCCCAGTCCGAGAGTGAACCCGACGTATCGAAGGACGGGACCCAGGTCTCGTTCACCCGTAGCTCGGGCGGCGACACTTTCGTCTGGGTGATGAAGGCAGATGGCACCGCCCAGCAACAAGTCACCGATGTCCCGAGTACCGGCACTTCATGGACTCCGGACGGAAAGATCGCTTTCCGGGGCGAGGTGAGCGACGGGGTTTACGAATTCCGCATTGCACCGGCGGCCGGCGGCCCTTCGACGTTCCTGAAGGCCGCGAACCCGTCCGACTCCCCGCCTCGTTACACGTCCGACGGCGCGTGGCTCTACGGCAAGTTCGCACCGGTTTCACCTGGTTCGGGAATTTCGACTACGCAGACTTTCGTCGTCGACGGGACCACCGAGAAACAAGTGACGGCCTCGAGCCCCGTCCTGAACTCCAACGTCTTTCCTTCGTGGTCGCCGGACGGCGGCACCATCTTCTACAACCGGCTCGACGCCGGCGACGATGACGTCTACAAGGTTTCGAGGAGCGGTGGAGCCGAAGTCCAGGTCACCAACACACCGAATCCGGTGGACGAGCGGTGGGCCTCGCTGTCACCGGATGGCAAGAAACTCATCTACCAGCAGGAAGACACCGAACACGACTTCTTCCACCAGAGGCTGTTCATCGCAAACGCTGACGGCAGTGCTCCGGTGCCGATCGCCACCCCCACCCTCGACCTCGCGCAGTTCCCCGTCTGGGCGCCCGGTCCCGTGTCCGAGCCTCCTCCGACCCCGAAGGCGGCCTTCACGGCTACTGGACCGAAGGCTTCCAGGGCTACGAAGCCGGCCACCGTCGAGCTGCGTTGTACGGGGGACACCCGGTGCGCGGTGACTTACGGCGCGAAACTGACAGTTCCGCGAAAAGGAAAGCGGGCAAGGAAGTTCTCGATCGGTCCGAGAAAGACGACCCTCGGGGCACGCACCGACAAGACCGTGAAGCTGAAAGTGCCGGCTGCTGCGAATGGCCTGGTGAAGAAGGCCCTGAACGCCGGAAAGAAACTCCAGCTCAAGGTGACGGTGGCCGCGAGTCAGCCGGACGGCCCGGCGATCCGCACGGTCAGGTTGAGCATCCGCCTGAAGAAATAGCTATCGGCTACGGGGCCAGGTTCGAATAGACCAGTTTCGAGACTCCCTGGATCGTCTCGATTCCGTAGTTGAAGCCGAAGGTGTCGCCGGTGCCGACCGGGTCCTTGGTGGTGAGGACGCTCATCGTGTAGTCGCGCCCGCTGCCCCTGACCCAGCC
>JBPPMI010000243.1:0-2819 GCA_051305975.1 Solirubrobacterales bacterium | reverse complement strand
ACGCCAGCAGCTTCGGCGCAGGCGACTACCGTGACACCGAGGGCCTTTCGGCGTTCGCGCAGCCGGGCGCCTAGGCGTTCGAGGTCCGCCTGTTGCTCGGGACTCGTGTACGGGCTAGGGGCTGGCATGTTTCTCATTTTAGTCATTCAGTCGTTTAAGTCAATAATGAGAACCAATTGAATGCCTCTCGGTCAGACGGGCTGGCCCCAGCGCGAAGCCAGCCGTGCGTCCAGTTCGTCCCAGGTCAGACCGATCGAGGGATCCGCCTCCAGCTCGGCCGCGCGCGACCGCACCACGGCCTTCTTCAGTTCTGAGATCTCGACGGACTCCGACCCGATGGTCACGCTCGATGTACGCCAATAAGGTCTCTGCCGGACTTCTTGCGGACCGCTCACCTGCCGACGTACGTACCGGAGCAGCGCGAGATTGGCCGCCTACTTCGGAAGACCACCGAGGTTGTCGAGGTCCTCGGCGCTGAGGCCGGCCATGAGCGATACGGCTACGGCGTCGCTGCCGTTGAGCTGGCCAAGGACAGCCTTGATGCCAGCGTTGATCTCGTCGCGGTGGGCGGCGATGTATTCCCGCACTGCCGCATCAACGATGTCCTTCTTCGAGCGGGACATGAAGTGAGCGGCATGGGACACGAGCTCGTCGGTTGCGGCGTCGACCTTGATCGGTGCGATAGCAGGACACATAACATTTCCTCCTGGGTATCAAAGTACCATTGGGTACCACCGCGTTCACTGTGTTGCAGCGACCGGGACCCCCAGGTCGTCGAGTGAGTCAGCGTGACTCTGTCGGCGGGACCTGCTTTCATGTAGGTACAGGCCGGTGACAAGAGGTCCAGGGGACTTCTTCTCGGGGAACCGAGATAGCCGGCCTCTTACCTGCCCTCAACTCCCCCAAGGCCGGAAGATCGACTTGATCTGGCCCTGGATGACATCCGTGTACGCCGGCACAGTCTTACCCTCGGCGATCCGCTGGACGCGCCAGAGCGCGTAGTCCGCAGCCTGGATCCCCCACGAGGACTGAGCCTCCCAGATACAGGGCACGACGATGCGGTCGAACGCGTTCTGCTGACAGACGTCGTCGACCGCGTGACGAATCGCGTCGCGGTGGCCGCTTGTCTGGAGGTGGCCCGCGACCACGAAGATCCGATCGCCGGTGGCGGACACCAGCGGGATCACGTACTTCAGGTGCAGCCAGATCGCCATCTTGTAGAGCCGAACCTTGCCGGCTGCGCGCACGTTCGGGTACGCCGCACTCTTTTTCAGCAGCGTGGCATCGAACCGCACCTGCTGCGCCGCGATGGTCGCATACACATCGCCGCGGGTCGGGTGGGAGTCGTTCTTCGCGTGCAGGCCCTTCGGGAGCTTGATCCCCTTGGCTTCGAGACCGACCCGCAACTGGTGTCCTTCCCAGATGGCGTCACGGTGGTCGCCCTCGAAATGCGCCGTGCCGACGCCGAAGTACTCCTCACCGGGGCGGCCCTCGAAATCGAGGGTCCCGGTCTCATCGAGGTACAGGTAGTGGTCCACCACGGCACGAGTGTGCCAGCGGTCCCCGACACTCTCGCGGCTCCTCAGCCCCAGAAGATCGGGTCGCCGCTGGTCTCGATGTAGTCGAGCAGCGCCTGGACGTTCTTGGTCGGGCGCTTGCGCTTGTACTCGTGGAACTTCAGGTGCCGGTCGCGCCAGTAGATCGCCCACTGGCCGGTGGCCTTGGTGTAACGCAGCCGGGCGATCGGGAACCTCGTGTGCTCGCCGACGCCGTCCCACGGTGGGCGCACCTCGACGATGTCGACGTAGCGGTCGGCAACGTCGGCCTCCACCTTCAACTCAGGCCACAGGTTCTCCGGTACCCGGCCGCGAGCCCACGTATGGATGCGGTGCAGGTCGGTCTCCGGGAGCGTCACGTCAGACCAGCGCGAAGTAGCGGTCGAAGAAGGCGACGAGCCGGGCCATCACGGTCTGCTTCTTGGAGGCGTGGTTGTTGGCGGCCGAGAACCGCGACGTCGGCGGGAGGATGCGGGTGATTGCGGTGCCGGCTGTGGGGACGGCGCCGTCACGGAACGCGGCATCGACGAAGGCCCGTGTCTCCTCGGGCTTGAGGCCCTCGGCGGTGATGATCTCCTCCAGTTCGGCGTCGCGGTGTTCGGCGACGAAGCGCTTCCAGTCTTCGTTGACGTCGGCCGTCACGTTGACCGCGTCGACGAAGGAGATGATCAGGTCCTTCTTGTTGCGCAGCGAGACCGAGGAGTCGACGGCGCGCTGGATCTTCATCAGCGCGTCCATCTCGCGGTCGGAACCGTTGCCCCTGGCCTCGCGCCACTGGGCGACGAGCATCAGGACGTAGTCGACGTTGACCTCAACCTGCTTGATGAGCTCGATCTCGAAGACGACGTCGTCGTTGATCGACTCCTTCTCGGCGGCATCAGTGCGGCGGAACTCGGCGTAGAGGTTGAGGTAGATCGACTGGTAGTCCTGATAGTCGCGCTCAGTGAGGATCTCGTTGCCGGCGAAGTCGTCGAAGGCGGTCAGGATGTTCCGCAACCGCAGGATCGCGCCGAAGAGCGCGATGAAGTGCTTCTGCGCGGCTTCACCAACAATCGCCGCCCCGAGCGGGAATACGTCGACAAGCTCCGCGACGAGCTTGGCGTACTCGGCGTAGTAGTCGGCGTAGGGCTTGAGCAGCACGATCCCTCGCGCATCGGCGTTGCCGAACAGGGCGAGGGATCGTGCTGCTCAAGCCCTACGCCGACTACTACGCCGAGTACGCCAAGCTCGTCGCGGAGCTTGTCGACGTATTCCCGCTCGGGG
>JBPPMI010000242.1:0-28013 GCA_051305975.1 Solirubrobacterales bacterium | reverse complement strand
GACTTCGAAGCCGCCTCGGCGGCTCTGACCGAAGCCACGGACAGCCTCGAGGGCGCGATCGACGAGATCGAGGAACTAGGAGCACCCGAGGGCGACGAAGAGACGATCGACGAGTTCATTGCGCTCTCTCGTGACCAGGTCGACCTCAACCGCGACGCAGCCGACGCGGCGGCCGATGGTGACGAAGAAGCGCTTACAGCCGCCTCCGAAGGAATCGACGCGGCTGAGAGCGAATCAGACACAATCGCCGACGGCTACGGGCTCACGGACTGCGGCAGCGCCGCCTGAGCTGGACGTTGGGTTTCCCGCGGCACGGAGGCCGCGGAGGTTCCCTACTGCTTGTCCGGACCGGCGGACCCGTACGGGTACCACCAGTCCTTCTCCTCGATCACCGAGTCCATGTGGACGTGTTTCGCCTCGCGGAACGCGTCGAGGCCTTCCGTCCCGAGCTCGCGTCCGATCCCCGAATTCTTGAAGCCGCCGAAGGGGCCGGCGTCGTTGTCGGTCAGGGGATCGTTGATCCAGACCGATCCGGCCCGCACCTCCTTGAGGCAGGTGATCGCGGTGTTCAGGTCCCGGGTGTAGATGTTCGCCCCGAGGCCGAAGTCGAGGCTGTTGGCTTTCGTTATCGCTTCGCCCAGCGACTTCACCGGCTGGATCGGAGCGACCGGGCCGAAGGTCTCCTCGGTCATCAGGTCCGAGTCCTCCGGGACGCCGGTCAGGACGCAGGGTTCGTAGAAATGGCCCTTCGGCTGGCCGGCATTGCCGCCGCCCGTCAGGAGTTCCGCACCGGCGGCCACCGCGGCATCGACCTGCGCCGCCGCCTTGTCCCGCTGGGCGGCCGAGACCATCGGACCCATGTCCGTGTTGGGGTCGAGCGGGTCGCCGATCACCAATGACCTGGTGAAGTCGACGAACGCAGCGACGTACTCGTCGTAGACGCCTTCCATGACGTAGAAGCGTTCGGAAGAGGTGCAGACCTGGCCGGCGTTCAGGTAAGCGGCCCAGGCGCCGCCCTTCGCGGCGATCCGGACGCCTTCGTCGCCGATGTCGGAACAGACGATGAACGGGTCCTTGCGACCCATCTCGAGGTTGGCACGCGCGTTCCGGGCAGCGCAGGCGACGCCGACCTTCTGGCCGGTCGCGACCGAGCCGGTGAACGCCACACAGTCGATACCCGGGTGCGCGCTGATGCCCGCACCGGTTTCGCCCGCTCCCGCCACCAGGTTCACGGTCCCGTCGGGCAGATCGCCAAAGATCTCAGCGAGGGCCAGGGTCGAGAGCGGCGTGATCTCGGACGGCTTGCAGACGGCCGTGTTGCCGGCCGCTAGCGCGGGGGCGAGCTTCCAGGTGAGGAGCAGCAGCGGGAAGTTCCACGGGACGATGCAGCCGACGACGCCGTGGGGCTCCTTGACCACGACCGCGAACTGGCTCGCTTCGATCGGCGGGATAACCCGGCCGATCTCGGACCGCGCGACCTCCGAGTAGTAGTCGAAGCAGGCGGCGCACCACTCGACTTCGTCCCGGGACTCGAGCAGGGGACGGCCGATCTCGGCCGTCATCAGCCCGGCGAGTTCCTCGGTCTTCTCCCGGAGCCGCGACGCGATGTCACGGAGCAGCGGCGCCCGGTCGACCGCCGGCATCGATGCCCAGACAGGCGCCGCCTCGCGGGCCGCGGCAACCGCCTGGTCGAGTTGGCCGGCCGAGGCCGAAGCGACCGTGGCCACGGTCTCCTCGGTGGCCGGGTTCTCGATGTCGATCCCGGTTCCTTCGCCTTCGACCAGCTTGCCACCGATGAGTAGACGCGTCTCGTATCCCATGGCGGGAATTTATTCAGAGGGGCAGGGCCGCGGGCTTGCCGACGTCGTCAGCCCGCTTCTCCGCCATCTTCTCGGCCCGGCGCTGCTGGACGACCACGGCGATCATGGCGACGATCGTGATCGCGAAGAGCATCGTCGCGAGCACGTTCACCTGGACGGGGATACCCCGCAGGCTCGCGCCGTAGATGTAGAGGGGGAAGGTCTCGACAGTGCCCGCATTGAAGTTGGAGATGACGAAGTCGTCGATCGAGAGGGCGAACGCCAGCACACCGCCGGCCAGTACGCCGGGAGCGATCAGGGGCAGCGTGATGCTGCGGAAGGTCGTCCACGGGGACGCACCCAGGTCAGCGGCAGCTTCCTCCAGCCTGCGGTCGAACCCGATCAGGCGCGATCGCACCACGACCACCACGAAGCTGATCGAGAACATGATGTGAGCGATGATCAACGTCGTGAAACCGGTTGCGACGTTGGCGTAGACGAACATCGACAGAAGCGATGCGCCGATCACGATCTCGGGCGTCGCCATCGGCAGGATGATCAGCAGGTTGCCGGCTTTGCGTCCGCGGAACTGGTACCTCACGAGCGCCAGGGCCATCATCGTCCCGAGGATCGTGGCACCGATCGAAGTGATCAGGGCAAGCTTGATGCTCGTGATCATCGAGTCGTTCACCGACGTGTTGCTGAACGCGTCCTGCCAGTACTCCAGAGTGAACCCGCTCCATTCGAAGTCCAGCTTGCCGAGCGTCGTCTGGTCGAACGAGAACAGGGCGATCACCGCAATCGGGATCAGCATGTACGCGATCGCAAGACCCGCGTAGAGGAGGATCGCGTTGTGCCTGAACCAGGCCCAGGCGCGGCTCATGAGTCGTCCCCGTCGTCGTCGGCTTCCATGAAGGCGCCCGTCCCTGCCGTTCTCAGGTAGATGAGGACGATCACGAGAATGGCAGCCATCATCACGAACGAGAGTGCTGCGGCCTCAGGATAGTTCTGGTTCTTCAGGTATTCGGCCTGGATGACGTTGCCGATCATCGAGGTCGACGGGCTGCCGAGCAGTTCGGCGTTGATGTAGTCACCGACCGACGGGATGAAAGTCAAGAGAACGCCGGCCACGATCCCGGGCATCGTCAGCGGCAGGGTCACCCGGATGAAGGTCTGGAGGCTCGACGAGTAGAGGTCCTTGGCCGCTTCGATCAGGCGGGTGTCGAGCCGTTCGATGCTGGCGTAGATCGGCAGGATCATGAACGGCAGGAGGTTGTAGGTGAGCCCCGCCACTACCGCCGTGCTCGTGGCGAGGACCTTGCCGTCCTCGGGAACGAGGTGAAGGAACTGCATGACGCTCACCGCCGGGCTGGCGTCGGCGAGGATCGTCTTCCAGGCGATCGTCCGAATCAGGTAGGTGGTGAAGAACGGGGCCACCACCGCGAGCAGCATGAGTGTTTTCCAGCGGCCGGCGCGCATCGCGATCGCGTAGGCGAGCGGATAGGCGATCAGCAGGGCGATGATCGTCGCGATCACCCCGTACTGGATGGAACGGATCAGCTGCTCGCTGTTTTCGCTGATCGCGGAGCTGAAGTTAGAGAACTCCCAGGTGAAGACGAAGCCTTCGGTGAACGAGCCCGAACGGAGGGCCATCTCCCCCATGAAATACATGGGGAGGAGGAAGAAGAGGATGAGCCAGATGACTCCTGGCCCAAGTAGCCAGTAGGGAGTGAGGCGCCGACGGGAACTCATGTGATTTCGCTCATCAAGTTCCCGTCGACGCCCTAACCCTTTGTTCAGCCGCCGGTGACGACGGACTGGAACGCTTCATTCACCTCATCCTGCTCGGTCGCGTCACCCGGAGGGTTCGGCTGAGTCGAGCAGTTCTTCTGGAACTCGGCAGTCGGGAAGATCAGCTCGCTGTTCGCCAGCTCCGGATCCTCCTTGGCGAGGATGTCCTTGACACCCTCGACCGGCGAGACGTACTGGATGTAGGCGGCCAGGTCCGACTGCACTTCCGGCTGGTAGACGAAGTCCATCCAGCCGAGGGCGGCGGCGGTGTTCGGCGCCCCCTTGGGGATGACCATGTTGTCCGACCAGATGATGCAGCCTTCGGTGGGCATGCGCCACTCGACGTCCTTGTTGGGGATGAGCGACGTGTCGCCGGACCAGCCGATCGAGGCGACCACGTTCTCGTTCTGGAGGTCGGCCACGTAGTCGTTGCCGGTGAGACGCCGGAACTGTCCGGACTTGACCGCTTCGTCGATCTTGTCGATCGCGTCGAGCCATTCCTGGGTAGTAGCTTCTTCCGGATCGATGCCGTCGGCCTTCAGGATCAGCGGGACCGAGTCACGCAGCTCCTTGAGGATCGTGATCTTGCCCTTGTACTGGGGGTCGAACAGATCGTTCACCGACTTGATGTCCGGAGCCTGGGCCTTGTTGACCAGCAGGCCTGTCATACCGCTCTGCCACGGCACAGAGAACTTGCGCTCGGGGTCGAACGCCGGACTCTCGATGGTGGGGTTGATGTTGGCGAACACCGTCGGCAGGTCGTCGTGGTTGATGTCCTGGAGGTAGCCGAGGTCGTACATCTTCTTCGCCATCCAGTCGGTCACGACCATGATGTCCCGGCCACCGGATTCGCCCTTGTCGAGCAGCGGCTGCATCTTGCCGAAGAATTCGTCGTTGTCGTTGACATCTTCGTTGTAGGTCATGTTGACGCCGGTTTCCTTCTCGAACTCGGCGATCGTGTTGTTGTCACCTTCGTCCATGTATCCGACCCAGTTCGACATGGTGAGGTCGCCGGTTACTTCGCCGGCCTTGGCGGTCTCTGCCTCGGAGTCGGTCTTGCCGCCGACGCTGTCACCCCCGCAGGCCACCAGGGCCATCGATGCCACGAGGGCGAGGGCGGCCACGAGTAGAAGTTTCAGGGGTTTTTGGGACGCGGTATTCACTGAGAGTCTCCTTCGGTGTTCTTGTCGGTGGGTTCGACTTGAGCTGTGGCGTCGTCAGGGGACTGGCTGACGAGGTGCATGTTTTCGGGGGTCCAGCTGAGCTTTACGCGGGAGCCGCCGCCGGGCAGATGCTGGCGGTCGGCTTCGTTTGCGTTCGGCACCAGGACGGTCATCTTCACGTCGTCGGCGACCGCTACGGTCATCTGGGTCGAGGTGCCGAGGTAGAGCGAGGCTTCGACCACACCGTCGATGCTCGGACGGTCGGTCGGGGCCTGCTCGGAAGTCGAGACGCTCAGCTTCTCCGGGCGGACGACCGCGAAGCAGTGTTCGCCGGACGAGAAGCGGGAGGCGTCACCGGTGGGGACCGTCGGTCCGTTGTCGAGGTTGACCTCGCCTGCCCCGGCGATCGCCGGCAGCAGGTTGGACACGCCGATGAATCCCGCGACGAAAGTCGTCTCCGGACGCTCGTAGACATCCTCGGGGCCTGAGCACTGTTCGATCCGCCCACCGTTAATCACCGCGATCCGGTCCGACATCGTCAACGCTTCTTCCTGGTCGTGCGTGACGTAGACGAAAGTGATGCCGACGTCGCGCTGGATCTTCTTGAGCTGGACCTGGAGGCCTTTGCGCAATTTGAGATCGAGCGCGCCGAGCGGCTCGTCGAGCAGGAGAACCTTGGGCAGGTTGACCAGCGCCCGCGCGAGGGCGACGCGTTGCTGCTGTCCGCCCGAGAGCTGGTTCGGCTTGCGTTTCGCCTCGGCCGAGAGGCCGACTCGCTCGAGTTCGGCGGCGACGCGCGACTTGATCTCGGACTTGCCGACCTTCTTCCGCTTGAGCCCGAAGCCGACATTCTCTTCGAGGGTCATGTGCGGGAAGAGCGCGTAGCTCTGGAAGACCGTGTTGGTCGGCCGTTTGTAGGCGGGCTGGCCGGCGACATCAGTGCCGTCGATCAGGACCTTGCCTTCGGTCGGCTGCTCGAAACCGGCGATCATCCTGAGGGTCGTCGTCTTGCCACAGCCACTCGGGCCGAGCATCGTGAAGAATTCCCCGTCGGCGATTTCGAGGTCCATCTCCTTTACCGCTTCGAAGGTGCCGAACCGTTTGGTCACACCCTCCAGCCGCACGCCTGCCGTACCGGCGCCGACGGATGTTCCATCGTCTCCATCGACGGGTGGGGCGTCTACCGAGCTTTCCATCAAACCTCTCTCCTCGGGGGTGAACTGGCTGGTTCAAACCGGGTTCCAACGACTGTCCGGCTTTTGCAACCTATGTCATAACGCTCGTCGCAGACAACCCCGCTATGTCCAAAGTTCTTCCGGGAGAGTGACAAAGCGTTGGACGGCGGTCCGAAGTACGGAACGTTTCGAGCAGTTCGCGGGCGTCAGTCGAGCAGGTGCGGATCAGCTACTTCGCGCCGGCGTTTGAAGAAGGGTTCCTTCTGGTGGAAGCGCCAGGCGAACAGCAGGACGACCCCGAGCAGCAGGAACCCGACGCCGATGATCGCCGGAGGCGCGAACCCCAGCCAGGACGACCCGGTATAGGAGTTGGCCGGGTCGGACCAGTCGATCAGGGACTTCACGAAGAGGTAGGTCAGGATTATCCCGCCGATCACGGGGGCAATGCCGACGAAAAGGAAGTTCTTCACCGACTTGGTCAATTCGTGGCGGTAGTAGAAGGCGCATCCGAAGCCGGTCATCGCGTAATAGAAGGCGATCATCAGCGACAGTGCCGAGAGTGAATCGAAGAGGAAGTTCTCGCTGATCAGCTTGGCAGGCAGGTACCAGACGATCGCCAGTACCCCGATCACGACGGTCGAGACTACCGGGGTGAAGAATCGCTTGGAGACGTCACCGAGGTGCTTCGGCATCGCTTCCGCCCGGGCCATCGACATCGACGTTCGTGAGGCAGGAAGGATCGTGGTCTGGGTCGAGGCGAGGGCCGAGACGACGATCGCCAGAAGGACGAGCGGGCCGAGCGTGCCGCCCAGCACCTCGTCGGCGTAGGTCGAGAGGATCGCGGCATCGTCGTCGAATCCGACGGCACCCTTGACGCCGCCCCAGGCGACGAGCGCGGTGGCGACGCCGAGGTAGGTGATCAGGAGGATCGCGGTCGAGATCACGCCGGCGAGACCGGGTTTGGTCACGTCACCGCCGGTCTCCTCGTTGAGGTTGACCGCGCTCTCCCAGCCCCAGTAGATGAAGACGCCGAGCAGCAAGGCGCCGGTCAGGGCTCCGGACCCCTCGATCGCGAACGGGTCGAACCAGCTGAAACTCGGGTCGATCGAGCCTCCGGGCGCATCGCCGAACATGACCTTGTAGAGAGCGACGCCGACGAAGAGCAGCAGGGGGACCAGCTGCATCGCCATCAACACCTTCTGCAGGTTGGCCGAGATCTCGGTGCCCCACACGCAGACGGCGGTCATCACGATCATCAGCGCGACGGCGGTCGCGGTCACCCACCCGGTCGAGTTCGCAAGTCCTTCGGCGCCGATCAGGTCGAAGAAGGAATAGGCGGCGACGTCGGCCAGCGAGCCGACCACGAGGATGCCGGTGACGCAGATCGCCCAGCCGGTGATCCAGCCGCTCTGCGGCCCGATGGCGCGGGTGACCCAGGAGAAGCTGGTTCCACAGTCCGGATCGGCCTTGTTCATGTAATAGAAGGCCGATGCGATGAAGAACATCGGGACGAAGGAGACGATCAGGGCGGCCGGGGCCTGGAGGCCCACCAGCACGACGATCGAACCGATGACCGCCGCGAGCGAATAGGCGGGAGCGGTTGAAGCGAGCGCGATGACCAGTCCGTCGGTGAAGGTGATCGCGTCCTTCTTCAGGACCGCGGGATCTTCGGTGACCGGTGCTGCGCTGCCTTCGCTCTTGGCTTCCATAGTCTCCCCGTCGTCGGTTGTGGTGCTCCACCCTATTGCCCGGCGTGGAAACAGGATCGGGTCCGGATGCCCTGTATCGCGCGTCGGGTGGATAAGGGCAGCGAGACCCTTGACAACCCGACAACAAGATTCCGGTCCTTTGAACGTTTCGTCAGCTTGCCTTGCCCCCTGGCGCTGTCTAGGGTTGAACTGGAACCACCAGTTTGCCCGCGCCCAGCGGGACCCACGAAGGAGGAACGCGTGTCAACAGTTATCCCGAACGAAACCGGCGCAGGCCTTGATCTCCAGGCCGAGGCACGCAAGCACCTCTGGATGCACTTCTCCCGCATGGGCGGGTACGACGACGAGCACCAGATCCCGATCATCACCAGGGGCGAAGGTGCGTACGTCTGGGACGATCAGGGCAACCGCAAGCTCGACGGGCTTTCCGGCCTCTTTTGCGTAAACGCCGGGCACGGCCGTACCGAACTCGCCGAAGCCGCCGCCCGCCAGTACGAGGAGCTCGACTTCTTCGTGATCTGGAGCTACGCCCACCCCCGGGCGATCGAACTCGCATCGAAGATCGCCTCGATGACTCCCGGCGACCTGAACAAGGTCTTCTTCACCAACGGCGGGGCCGAGTCGGTCGAGTCGGCCCTCAAGCTGGCCAGGAACTACCACCGCATGCGTGGCAACGGGCAGAAGACCAAGGTGATCGCCCGCGAGGTCGCCTACCACGGCACCACCCTCGGAGCCCTTTCTGCGACCGGCATCACCAGCCTGCGCTCGCAGTTCGAGCCGTTGGCCCCCGGCGGCTGCCACGTGCCGAATACGAACCTCTACCGCTACCCCGACGACCGCGAGCCGATCTTCCTGGCTGACGCGATCGAGGAACGCATAATGTTCGAGGGTCCGGAGACCGTCGCCGCCGTGATCCTCGAGCCGGTCCAGAACGCCGGCGGCTGCTTCGTCCCGCCGGACGGGTACTTCCAGCGGGTCCGCGAGATCTGCGACAAGCACGACGTGCTGCTGATCTCCGACGAAGTGATCTGCGCCTGGGGCCGCCTCGGCCACTACTTCGGATGTGAGCGTTTCGGTTACCAGCCGGACATCATCACTTCGGCAAAGGCTCTCACGTCGGCCAACGTCCCGATGGGCGCGATGATCGCTTCCGACAAGCTCGCCGAGCCGTTCTACGAGAACGACGCCTCGTTCGCGCACGGCTTCACCTTCGCCGGCCATCCGGTGGCGGCAGCTGTCGCCCTGGCCAACATCGAGCTCTACGAGAAGGAAGACCTCTGCGGCCACGTGGTCGCGAAAGAAGGCGAGTTCCGCGAGATGCTGGAGAGCCTCCGTGACATCCCGATCGTCGGCGACGTCCGCGGGGCGGGCTACTTCCAGGCGATCGAGATGGTCAAGGACCAGGACTCCAAGGAGACCTTCGACGACGACGAGTCCGAGGACCTGCTCCGCGGCTACCTGTCGCAGGAACTGTTCGAACGCGGCCTGATCTGCCGCGCCGACGACCGGGGCGACCCCGTCATCCAGCTGGCGCCGCCGCTCATCTGCGACACCGAGCAGTTCGAGGAGATGGAATCCATTCTCCGCCCGGTTCTCGAAGAAGCCTCGAGGCGGATGCGGTAGATCTAGATCTGAACCATGAGCAACCGGAACTCCGGAGACAGAATTAGGATCGGGTCCTGACGTCTTGATCCACGCTCCGCGGGGATCAATGCGGCGAGACCCTTTACGAAAGAGGCTGAACAGATGAAGGTCGGAGTTCCGAAGGAGATCAAGCAGGACGAGTACCGGGTGGCGATCACACCGGCCGGCGTGCGCGAGCTGACCGAGCACGGACACGAAGTCTTCATCGAGACGACTGCCGGTGAAGGCAGCGCGATCACCGATGCCGCCTTCGAAGCCCAGGGCGCACGCATCGTCCCGGATGCCGCCGCCGTGTTCGAGGCGGGCGAGATGATCCTCCACGTCAAGGAACTCCAGGCGTCGGAGATCAAGATGCTGAAACCGGACCACCTGCTCTTCACCTACCTCCACCTCGCGCCCGACCCGGAGCAGACGAAGGGCCTCCAGGAATCGGGCGCCACCTGCGTCGCCTACGAAACGGTCGAAGACTCCGCCGGCCGCCTTCCGCTGCTGGCCCCGATGAGCGAGATCGCCGGCAAGATCGCGACCCAGGCCGGCGCGTTCATGCTCGAGAAGCCCCTCGGCGGGCGTGGCATCCTGCTCGGTGGTGTGCCTGGCGTGGCCGCGGCGACCGTGGTGGTGATCGGCGGCGGCGTGGTCGGTGCCAACGCGGCCTTCATCGCCATGGGAATGGCGGCTGACGTCTTCATCCTCGACCGCTCGATCGACCGCCTGCGCGAACTCGACGTCGACTACGGCCGCGAGGCCTCAACGGTCTACTCGACGACCCTCGCGGTCGAAGAACTCCTGCCGCGCGCCGACCTCGTGATCGGTGCGGTGCTGGTCCACGGCGCCAAGGCCCCGTTCGTGGTCACCCGCGAACAGCTCGGCCTGATGAAGCCGGGTGCCGTGCTGGTCGACGTCGCGATCGACCAGGGCGGCTGCTTCGAGACCTCCCGCCCGACCACCCACCGCGACCCGGTCTTCGAAGTCGACGGCATCACCCATTACTGCGTGGCGAACATGCCCGGAGCGGTGCCGATCACCTCGACGCACGCCCTCACGAACGCAACCCTGCCCTACGCGCTCTCGCTGGCCGACAACGGCCTCGAGACAGCGGTGAAGAGGGACCCGGGACTCCTTCCGGGAATCAACGTAGCCAAAGGAAAGATCACCCACGCCCCGGTAGCGGAGGGTGTGGGGGGCGAGTACACACCGGTGCAGGAAGCCCTCGGCTGGACCTGATCGTTGTGTTGATGTGAAGTGGCGGGCGGCGTCGAGTTACCTGGGCGGCGTCAGGTAACTTGCATCTCGGTGACCTCGGGTGGTGAGCCCAGGTCGTTCCCTGGTGCCACTTCGTTAGGTGACCATTTCTTCCGGGAGTTTTCGGGCGAACCAGATTCCGGCGAACCCGAAGAACGACGCGAAGAGCAGCGCCTTCTTGAGGGCGTCGATCTGGGCTTCGCCGTAGTTGTCCGAGACTTCGGTGACCTGATCGGGGGGCACGCCGAGGTCGGTGGCCGCAGCTTCCAGGTCGGGGATCGAGACCATCGGTATTCCGGCCTCGGTCCGGTCGACCGCCTGCTCCTTCACGGCCGGGGTTACATCAGGGTCGGCGGTTACCTTCTCCTGGAAACCGGTGGCGAGCCCGCTGAGGAGCACCGCGCCGATCAGGGCGGTGCCAAGTGAAGAGCCGAGGTTGAGGGCAGCGCCCTGGACGCCGCCCGCTTCGGAGCTGCGGGACTCGTCGACCGCCGACATCACGACGTTGCCGAGCTGGGACATAACGAGCCCGGTGCCTACCCCGAAGAACGCGAGCGAGATGCCGAAGCCGAAGCCGGTCAGTTCGGGGGTGATGAAGGACATGATCCCGAGGATCGCGAACCCGAGGATGCCGAGGCCGACCTGAACGACCAGCCTCGGCGAGAACTTCTCCGAGAGCTTCGGGCCGAACATAGCCGCCGCCATCATCGTCAGCGAGATCGGCAGGAGCTGCACCCCGGTCTCGAAGGCGTTCTTGCCGACCACGACCTGCAGGTAAAGGGGCAGGACGAAGAAGGTGCCGGCGATGATCAGGTTCTGGGTGACCTGCATCGTGAGACCGGTCCGCATCTGGGGGATCTTCAGCAGGTCGGGTGAGAGCAGCACCGGCAGCCCGAGGCGCTGGCGCCTCTCTTCCCAGGACGCGAAGAAACCGAGCAGCACGAGTCCGATGCCGATGATGAACGGGACGGCGGAGAAGCCGAAGGGGGTGACCTCGGTGCCGCCGATGGTGAGGGCGCCGGCCGGCTGGATGAAGCCCCACTCGCCGCCCTTGAGGATGCCGAAGACGACGAAGCCGAGTCCGAGCACGGAGAGCAGGGCGCCGACGCCATCGAGCCTCGACTTGTCGGTCGCGGGACTCTCGGCGATGCCGCGCGAAGCGGCGAGGATGCCGAGCACCATCACTGTCTCGCCGGCGAAGACGACCCGCCAGCTCAGTTCGGTGGTGACCCAGCCGCCGATCAGCGGGCCCGCGGCCGCGCCGGCCCCGGCGATGCCGCCGAGGATGCCGTAGGCGAGCGCACGCTCCTTGCCTTCGTAGGTCGCGGCGGTCAATGCGGCGATCGCCGGGATGACCATCACGGCACCGATGCCTTCGACGCCCGACCAGCCGAACAGCAGGACCGCCAGGTTCGGGCTGAGTGCGGTGATCAGCGAACCGACTCCGTAGACGGCGAGGCCGATCCGGAAGATCTTCCGGCGCCCGATCTTGTCGCCGAGCTTGGCGCCGATGAGCATGCAGGAGCCCATCACCAGGGCGTATGCGGTGATCGCCAGCTGGACGTCGGCGATGGTGGTGTCGAGGTCGGCGACAACCTCGGAGATCGACACGTTCATGACGGTCGTATCGAGGACCATCAGGAACTGCGCCATCCCGAGAAGGATGATCGTCTGAGGCTTCTTCACCGGGCCAGACTAAACGTAATTGCAGCCCCTTGCGGTAGCACCGATCAGTTGTCTCGAAGAGCTATCAGGCCGCCGATGACGCCCAGATAGGCGGTCCCGTCCGGGCCGAGGCCAAGGCCGGAATAATTGTTGTTGAAGAAGAAGCCGGAACCCGCGTACTTCATCCAGGCGGTCTTGCCGGTCTTGTAGTCGATCGCGGTCCAGTAGTAGCCCTGCGATCCGCTCGGGTCCTTCGGCCTGGAGTAGGTGTAGATCAGGCCGGTTTTCGTCGAGAGCTTCGGGACGGCCGTGGGTGCCCGCACGTCCCTGTTGGTCCAGATCTTCTTGCAGCCCCTGCCGTTCCTGTTCACGTCTACGCGCGCGAAACCGGGTTCGGTGACGTTGGTCGTGGCGTTCGGGCCGAAGATGTCCTCGTAGCCGTAGTTGTTCTCGACCATCAGCGAGCGGCCGGTGGCGATGATCGAGTTCTCGGTGGCGCTGGCACCCTTCCTGAAGACCGGCACCTCGCACACGACCCGCTTCTTCCCGCGGAGCTTCAGGCCGGTGCGGTAGACCACCACGTTCATCGGGTCGGCGTTGTCGGTGATCGCGATGTAGCCGCCCTCGAGGATGGTCGGGGTGGTCCCGGTGCCGTCGTCGGCCTGCCCCGGCTTCGTCTTCTTGATGTTCCTGTATTTGCTCTTCCATTCGACCTTCGGGAAGCCCTTCTTCGAGACCCCGAAGCGGTACATGCGACGGTCGGAGGCGATGTAGACGCCGTCCCTGTCGACGGTGAACGAATTCTGGACGTCCTCGTTCAGTCTGATCGCCTTGAACTTGCCGGTCTTCCGGTCGAGGATACCGACCTGGCCGGTCTGCTTGCCGACGATCCAGATGCGCGACTTGAAGTCGGGGAGCGCGGACGTGATGCGTACCTTCGTGGGGTCGAATTTCGAAGTCAGGTCGTAGTCCTTGAGCAGTCTGAATTCCTGGCCGTCACCGGTGAAGCCGAGCACGTACAGGTGGTTAGTCTTGGTCGCGACCCAGATCCGGTCCTGCTTGTCGAGGAAGAAATAACCCCCGCCCGAGAAGTTCTGGTAGGCCTTGGTTCCGGGAAGGTCCTCGGCGTTCGGGAACTCATAGGTTGCGAGGACCTCGAGCGTTTCAGGGTCGATCAGCCGTGCCTGGGGAGCGAAGGCGGCTGACGGGCATACCGAGACTATTCGCCCGCGGCTGTCGAAGGTGATCGCGGAGCAGATGCCGGCCCGTGCACCCTCCGAGCCGGAGACCGGATTGCGGCCGGTGGGGCCCGGGCCGGGGTAGGCGTCGGTCATCCAGGTGTCGTTGTGGATGCCACTGAAAGGGTCGGGCGCGAGGAACGGGTTCTGCGGGGCCTTCGTCCTGCCGGGCACTGGTGTCGCCTCGAAGACCGCCCCGTCGAACGAGGGGAGGGAAGGCAGCGGCGGCGCAGAGACGATCGGGACCGCTCCGGCCGGCACGGCGGCGAGGAGGAAGGTCGCGGCTAGACCGAGCAGCATCGATGAAGCGAATTTATTCACGAGACGACAATAGCGCCGGGCGCGGGATCTGGCCAGCTTTTGGCCCGCTCAGGAGACGTTACAGAGGATGGCGTACCGGTCATAGGCGGCGTTGGCCTGCCGCCGCAGGACGTTGAACTGGCGCTTGGCTTTGCGCTGACGCTTCTTCGCGGACGGGAGAGCAAAACCCGAGCGGTATCTCGCCCGCTTCACCGCACGGTTGGCGCGTTTCAGGTTCTTCTTTGCCTTGAGCGCTTTGTTTACCTTCTGGGAGGCCGCTCTTGTCGCTGCCGAGCAGCCGGTAGTGGTCTCGCCTCCGCCTACCACCTCGTTCCTCTGGCCACCGGAGATCCCGAGGGAGTTCTCGAACTCGTTCGCGAACCTCGCTATCCGGGTGCTGATCGCCGGCTCGCCGACCCTGGTGTAGATGCCGGGACGGTTCTTCCGGGCGCAGCCGGCGCCGAAGCTGACCACCCCGGCCTGACGGTGACCACCTGTCTCGAGCGGCACCTGGAGCGGGCCGCCGCTGTCGCCCTGGCAGGAATCCTGGCCTCCCGACAGATACCCGGCACAGAGCATCGAGTCGGAGTGGAAGGAGCTGCCGTAGACGTTGCCGGACCGGCAGGTCGAGTCACTGATCACCGGCACCACGAGTTCCTTCAGGAACGGGCTTCCCGCCACGGCGGTTCCGGCAGGGGCCTCGAAGGTGTCCCCGTATCCGGTGACCACCGCCTCGGTGCCGGCCGCCCAGGTGCCGCCCTCGTCGGGCCCGGCCAGGAGGATCCGCGGGCCGGGAGCGGCAGAGGACAGGGTGATGTATCCGTAGTCGTTCTCCTGAGTGGAGGGGATGTAGTCCTCGGTCACCCAGAAATCGCTGATCTCAAGCTCCGTGCCACCGGAATAGGTCAGGGTTCGGCCGGTATACGCGGTGAAGGTGATGTCGTAGAAATCGGGGTCGGAGTAGAAATCACCCTCTTCGTCGACGATGCAGTGGGCGGCGGTGAGGATGATCAGCGGATGGATCAGCGAGCCGCCGCAGGACTCGAAACTGTTGCCTTCGATCTGGACCATCCACGGGTACTTTTCGGCGGTCGTGTTGCTGCCGCCGACGATCTGGGGGATCCGGTCCGGGTCACGTAGCCCCGCGCGCACTTCGCTGTCCGGGACCGGAGCGGCATGGGGGTTGTCGAAGTGGCGAACGCCGGAGATCGGCGACGCGTCCGCCGGAACCGCGCCGAACAGGCAGAGGACCAGCAGCGAGATGACTATCGAGCACGCCTTACCGGCCGTGCTCGGGGTGAAGCGGTTCATGCCTGACTCCCTGATGGCCTGCCGAATCGTCTTTCAACGCTGGAGACTTGTCTATTTTGGTTAACGATCGCCGCCCTTCAATCGGCGCCGCGCCAGCCGGACCGGCAGCGGCCATGAACAAGGCCGACCAGTACGAAAAGACGTACGCACCGCCCTTGTTCATGCTCCCGTTCGAATCAGTTGCAGGCTGTGCCCGCGGCCGCGGCCGCGGCCGCGGCGTTGCCCTGCGCGGCACCGAGCGCGCCAGCGGCGTTCGCCGAGCTCGCTTGGGCGCTCTTGAAGTTGCCGTTGGCCTTCGCCATATTCTTATTCGCCTGCTTGAACTTATTCTTGGCACGATTGAAGTTCTTCACGGCGAACTTCTTGGCCAGTTTCGAAGCATTCCTGCGCTTCAGCACCTTACGCTTGACCTTGGTCGCCTTTTTCAGCTGCGTCGAAGCGCCCTTCTTCTGCTTCGAAGCTTTGTTCCGCTGCGTCCGAGCCGCCTCCAAGCTATTGGCGGCCGTATCGGCGGCGCTCTGGGCGGCGGTCACCGCGCTGGTAGCAGCACCAGCGGCTCCCATGGCGGCAGTGCAGCCGAAAGGCTTCGCGCCCGAACCGATGACCGCGACGCTGCTGTCGGTGCCCGGGAAATTCTCGCCGGTCTCGATGTTTCTGACCGAGGTAGCAATTATCGCGCCCAGGGCAGGATCGGCAACCCTTGCGAACACTGTCGGGCGGTTCGGCTTGGCGCAGCCGTCGGCGAAGCTGGTTACCCCGACCAGACGGTAACCGTTGTCGGACCGGGCGAGCAACGGTCCGCCGCTGTCGCCCTGGCAGGTGCTCTTGCCGCCGGCGAGGTCGCCGGCACACATCATCACCTGCTGCTGAAAGGTCGTGAAGTAGATGTCGGGACCACCGCAGACGCTGTCAGCGATGAAAGGCATCCCGACTTCCCTCAGACGCGGGCTCTCGGCGCCGCCCTGGACGATGTTGCCGTAACCGGTGGCGACACCGACCCGGCCGGCCTTCCAGAGTGCGGTTTCGTCGGGCCCGGCGATCTTCATCTGGGTTCTCGAGGAAGCGCTGGTCAACGAGATGAACGCGTAGTCGTTTCCGAACGCGGGAGGCTGGTAGCTGTTAGGGACGTAGCCGTTGCTGAGGTTGAGTTGTTCCCCGCCGGTCCCGGTGAACGTGCGGCCGGTGAACGCCTGGATGCCGGCAAAGAAACCGTTCTGGTCACGCAGGCAGTGGGCGGCGGTGATGACCAGCCGGGGATGGATCAGGGTGCCGCCGCAGTGGGACTGCCCCTGCCGGGTGATCTGGACCTGCCACGGGTAACTCTCGAAGCTGGTTTCGGTGCCGCCGACGATCCGCGGCTCAAGTTCGTCGCCGGACGGATTGCCCTTCGCCTGGATTGCGGGTCCGCCGTCTGCCGTGGCGGTAGTTCCCTTGTATTCGACCGAGTCGAATCCCGGGACGGATGCGGCGTGTCCGGCGGCTGGTCCGCCGACCAGAACGGCGATGACACCGGCGCAGAACAGACCTGCGGCTGAGCGAGAAAAATTCTTCATTCCGACGAGCTCCCTGAGTTGTGTTACGAAAAGGCGACCTTCGGAGGTATCTTTCCATAGTCCCCGCGGCTTGACTACCCCTAATTTTGGTTAGAGCCCGAGATTCTTGCCGATGATCTCCCGCATGATCTCGTCGGTGCCGCCGCCGATCGGTCCGAGCCGGGCATCGCGGAGGGCCCGCTCGACTTCGTATTCGCGCATGTAGCCGTACCCGCCGAATATCTGGAGGGTGTCGTCGGCGACCTCGACCAGTGACCGCTGGGTGAGGAGTTTGGTCATCGAGACTTCATTGACCACTACCTCTCCTTCGTGGAAACGGCGCAGGGTGTCGTAGGTCAGGGTGCGGGAGGCCGCCGCCTTGGTCGCCATGTCGGCGATCTTGTGGCGGATCGCCTGGAACTGGCCGATCGGGCGGCCAAACGCCTCGCGTTCCTTCGCGTATTCGATGGCGACCGCGATGCACCGGTCCATGCCGCCCACGGCTCCGATCGCCATCAGCAGCCGCTCCCAGGCGAAGTTGGCCATGATCAGCTGGAAGCCACCGTTCTCCCGTCCGAGCAGGTGACTGTCGGGGACTTCCACGTCGGTGAAGGAGATCTCGCCGGTATCCGAAGCGTGCCAGCCCAGCTTCTCCAGCTTCGCCGTGACCTCGTAACCGGGCATGTCGCTCTCGAGCACGAGGAACGAGATGCCGCCGTGCCCGCCCTCCTCTGTCGTCTTGCAGGCGCAGACCAGGAAGTCCGCGCGTACCCCGTTGGTGATGAACGTCTTGCTGCCGTTGACCACCCAGCCACCCTCGGTCTTCTTCGCTGTGGTCCGGATCGAAGCGACGTCGGAGCCGGCGTTGGGCTCGGTGATGCCGAGTGCCCCGATCTTGTCGCCTTTGATCCCCGGCACTACCCAGCGCTGCCGCTGCCATTCGTCGCCGAACTGGAAGACCGGAGGCATGGCAATCGAGGAATGCGCGTTCAGACCCGCGGCGACTCCACCGGACGCCCCGCGGCGGGAAAGCTCCTCGACCCAGATTGCGTCGTGCAGGTGGGTGCCGCCCTGGCCGCCGTACTTATCCGGGAACTTCAGGCCGAGCAGGCCGAGTTCGCCGCAGCGCTGGAAGAGCTCGCGCGGGAACTCCCTTTTCTCTTCCCATTCGGCGACATGTGGCGCGATCTCTTTGACCACGAAACGACGGACAGTCTCGCGCAGTTCTTCGTGTTCCGCCGTGAAGGGCGGAGGCGGGGGCTTGGACCCGCCGTTCTCCCGGTCGCTCATGCTCAGTCGTCGATGCTGCTCATGTCGGCGTACCGGTCGCCTTCGGGCGAAGGCAACGCGTCGAGCGCGGCCAGTTGCCCGGCGGAGAGTTCGATCCCGGCCGCCGCGGCGTTCTCCTCGAGGCGGCTGACCTTCCTCGTGCCCGGGATCGGGGCGATGTCCTCGCCCTGGGCGAGGACCCACGCGATGGCAAGCTGAGCCGCGGTCACTTCCTGGTCCGCCGCGATGCGCTCGATCTCTTCGACGATCGCCAGGTTGGCTTCGAGGTTGGCGCCGATACGGGGATCGTGGTTGCGGAAGTCGCCTTCGCCGAAGTCACCGGCCGACTTGAACCGGCCGGTGAGGAAGCCCCGGCCAAGGGGGGAGTACGGGACGAAACCGATTCCGAGCTCACGGACCACCGGCAGGACCTTTTCTTCTGCGCCCCGTTCGAAGAGCGAGAACTCGGTCTGGAGCGCGGAGATCGGATGGACCGCGTTCGCCCGGCGGATCGTGTCGGCCGAAGCCTCCGACAGGCCGAGGTACCTGACCTTGCCGGCCTCCACCAGTTCCGCCATCGCTCCGACGGTCTCTTCGATCGGCACGTCCGGGTCGACCCGGTGCTGGTAGTACAGGTCGACGTGGTCGAGGCCGAGACGGCCGAGCGATGCGTCGATCGCCTGGCGCACGTACTCCGGCCGGCCGTTGATGCCGCCCTTCGCCGGATCGTCCGGGTCGCGTTGATTGCCGAACTTCGTCGCCAGGACTACCTCGTCGCGCCGCTGGGCGACGACCGGCCCGATCAGTTCCTCGTTCTTCCCCATCCCGTACATGTCGGCGGTGTCGAGGAAGGTTACGCCCATGTCGATCGCCCGCTCGAGGGTCCTGACCGATTCGGCATCGTCGCTTTCGCCGTAGAACTCGGACATTCCCATGCATCCGAGTCCGATTTCCGAGACTTCGAGTCCTTCAGTGCCAAGCCTGCGTTTGTCCATCCGTAGACCTTACCTGTGGACGGGGTCCGGCTCGTGCAAGAAAAAACGCCCCGGTTTCCCGGGGCGTTTCAAAAGCTCAAACCCGGCTTGGGTGTCAG
Source organism: Solirubrobacterales bacterium (assembly GCA_051305975.1). Lineage (GTDB taxonomy): Bacteria > Actinomycetota > Thermoleophilia > Solirubrobacterales > 70-9 > 67-14. The sequence continues at coordinate 9,082 of JBPPMI010000242.1, read as the reverse complement.
TAACCCTTGGGGTGACGAGCCTTGAAGCCGGAGGGGGAACGCAGGTCGGCGCTCCAGCCGGGTCCGTTGCCCGGGGTCATCGAAGTGTCGAACCGCAGTCCCGCGACCACCAGGTACATGTGTCCGGCGTTCGAATAGACGGTGATCCAGCTTCCCTTGCCGGCCTTCTTCCAGTTCATGTAACCGGTGGAAGGCATCGGGCTGGCGACGAAATTGCCGCCCTTGAGGGCGTAGCTGACGGCTCCGGAGCAGTCATAGCCCCTGGACTTGAAGCTGGCGTGACCACCACCGTAGACATACGGCTTGTCGTCGATCCGGTTGGCGGCGGCGATGACCTTCTTGACGCGCGCCGGGGCCTTCGACGGAGCGACGGCGTGGCCGTTGACGATCTTGGCCTTCTTGACCGGAATCTCCACCGGGCTGTTCATCGTCATGCCACCGCCTGAAGTCTTGGCGGCCGATGCGCCTGCCGGGGCGAGGGTGAAGGTGAGGGCGACAGCGAGGCCGATGAGGGCGGCAGCCACTGCCAATGAGGGGCTGAACTTCTGGGTTGTGCGAAGCGTGTAGATACCGATCTCCTTTGTCGGCCTACGGGGTTAGCTGTCGGGCTAGCGCTCTTAAGGAGCCTGCGCTTCCACCTCGGTGGTGGATTCGCCCCAAAAACTTGGTTCCCCCGCTTCCCGGGCCACTCAGGGCACAGGAACTCGGCGTCTCGGTTTGCGAACTTGCGAAACTGTACAGCATATGCACGTCGTTCGCTAACACTTGCCCGAATCCCCCCGGTGAGCAGGACTTTTCCGCTTCCGGCCTGAATCGCGATCCCCCGGACCCTGAACTTTCCCGGTGCTAGGTTGAATTCATGGAGATATCCGGAAAGACGATTCTGCTCACGGGCGCGACCGGCGGTATCGGGCGTTCGATCGCATCGAAGCTCGCCGAAGAGGGCGGACACGTGATCGTTTCCGGGCGGAGCGAAGACGCGCTCCAGGAGCTGGCGGACAGCCTGCCCGGTTCCGGGCATCGAGTTCTGGCCGCCGACCTCGGAGTCCCGGGAGCGGCCGTCGAGCTCGCCCAGCGGGCGGGCCCGGTAGATGGCCTGGTCGCCAATGCGGCCCTGCCCAGCACCGGCAGACTGCGGGAACTCACCGACGAGCAGGTGGGCCGCATGCTCCGCATCAACCTCGAATCACCGATCCTCACGACCCAGGCGCTGCTCCCCGGGATGGTCGAGCGCGGGGAGGGCAAGCTGATTTACATCGGGTCGCTCGCCGGCAAGGCAGCCAGCCCGCGCTCCTCCATCTATAACGCGACCAAGTTCGGCATCCGCGGATTCGCCTTCGCGCTGAAGTCGGACCTCGTCGAAACGGGAGTGGGAGTGACGTTGGTCGCACCGGGATTCGTCCGCGAAGCCGGCATGTTCGCCGACTCCGGACGCGAAGCTCCGTCGGGAATGGGTACGACCACCCCGGGCGAAGTGGCCGACGGAGTCATCAAGGGTTTCCGCGGCGACAAGCTGGAGATAACCGTCGCCCCCCGGGTTTCGAAGACGATGGCCCACCTCGGTCTGGCCATTCCGACGTTTTCCCACCGGGTCCAATCGGGGAAGACAGGACAGACGACCGCCGAGGACCTGGCCAGGCACCAGGCCGACAAGCGATAATCGAACCAACCTCTACGCAGAACAGACCAGTCAGAGAGAAGAAACCATGAGCAGCGATTCATACGGAGCCAAAGACACCCTCGCCGTCGGCGGCAGGAGTTACGAGATCCACCGTCTCGACGCCCTGCAGGCGAAATACGACGTCGCCCGTCTCCCGTATTCGATGAAGGTCCTGCTCGAGAACGTGCTGCGTCTCGAGGACGGAATCTCGGTCAGCGCAAAGGACATCGAAGCGATCGCTTCCTGGGATGCCGCCGCCGAACCGTCGGTCGAGATCCCTTTCCAGCCCGCCCGGGTCCTGATGCAGGACTTCACGGGTGTGCCGGCCGTGGTCGACCTCGCCGCGATGCGTGACGCCATGGACGACATCGGCGGTGATTCGACCGCGATCAACCCGCTGGTCGACGTCGACCTCGTGATCGACCATTCGGTCCAGGTGGACGCCTTCGGCAACGGCATGGCGTTCCGGACCAACGCCGAGCGGGAGTTCGAGCGGAACCTGGAGCGGTACGAGTTCCTCAAGTGGGGCCAGAAGTCCTTCAACAACTTCAGTGTGGTCCCGCCGGCCACGGGCATCTGCCACCAGGTCAACCTCGAGTACCTGGCGAAGGTCGTATACAGCTCGGAAAAGGACGGCGTCATGCAGGCCTATCCCGACACGCTCGTCGGCACCGACTCGCACACGACGATGGTCAACGGCCTCGGCGTCCTGGGCTGGGGCGTCGGTGGGATCGAAGCCGAGGCCGCGATGCTCGGCCAACCGATCTCGATGCTCCTGCCGCGGGTAGTCGGCTTCAAGCTGAACGGCAACCTGCCCGACGGCGCGACTGCCACCGACCTCGTCCTCACTGTCACCGAGATGCTGCGCGAACGCGGGGTCGTCTCCAAGTTCGTCGAGTTCTACGGCCCCGGCCTCGCCAAGCTGCCGCTGGTCGACCGCGCCACCCTCGGCAACATGTCGCCCGAGTTCGGTTCCACCTGCGCGATCTTCCCGCCCGACGCCGAGACGCTCCGCTACCTCGAGCTGACAGGCCGCCCGACCGAGACGATCGAACTGGTCGACGCCTACGCCCGCGAGCAGGGCATGTTCCACACCGAGGACTCCGAGGACCCGACCTTCAGCGACACGCTCGAGCTCGAACTCGATTCGGTGGTGCCTTCGATCGCCGGCCCGAAGCGTCCCCAGGACCGGGTCTCGCTGACCGATGCCAAACCGGCCTTCCTCGAGGCGCTGGTCGAGTTCGACGAAGAGGCCGCCCAGGAACTCAGTCCCTACGACGAGGCCCTGGAGGAATCCTTCCCGGCTTCCGACCCGCCGGCCGAGGACCGCACCAACTCGATCGGCAAGCCCCACGGGGGCTCGTCCGGCGAATCGGTCACGGAAGTCGCCGATCGCACGTCGAGCGACTCGGTTCCGGTGACCCTCGAGGACGGCACCTCGTTCGACCTCGACCACGGCCGGGTAGTGATCGCCGCCATCACCTCCTGCACCAACACTTCGAACCCGTACGTGATGGTCTCGGCCGGCCTGCTGGCCCGGAATGCCCTGGCCAAAGGGCTGAGCCGCAAGCCGTGGGTGAAGACCTCCCTGGCACCGGGTTCGACCGTGGTCACCGATTACCTCGACAACGCCGGCCTCACCCGGTACCTCGACGAGCTCCAGTTCAACCTGGTCGGTTACGGCTGCACCACCTGCATCGGCAACTCGGGTCCGCTCGATCCGGCGATGACCGCCGCGATCGAAGAGAAGGACCTGGTCGTCTGTTCGGTCCTCTCCGGCAACCGGAACTTCGAAGGCCGGATCGGCCAGGACGTCAAGGCGAACTACCTCGCCTCGCCGCCGCTGGTCGTCGCTTACGCGCTGGCCGGCCGCATGGACATCGACATCACGACCGACCCGATCGCCGAAGGCAAGGACGGCGAGCCGGTCTACCTGAGCGAAATCTGGCCGAGCACCGAAGAGATCGCGGAAGTCGTCGGCAAGTCGATCCGCCGCGAGATGTTCACCAAGAACTACGGCGAGGTCTTCAAGGGCGACGAGAACTGGCAGGACGTCTCGGTCCCCGAGGGTGACCGATACACCTGGCCCGACTCGACCTACGTCCGTCGTCCCGCCTTCTTCGAAGGCATGCCGGCCGATCCGCCCGGCATCTCCCCGATCACGTCGGCCCGCGTGCTGGCGGTGCTCGGCGATTCGATCACCACCGACCACATCTCGCCCGCCGGCGCGATCAAGAAGTCGAGTCCGGCCGGCGCATGGCTGATGGAACAGGGCGTGGAGCCCGGCGACTTCAACTCGTACGGTTCCCGCCGCGGCAACTACGAAGTGATGGTGCGTGGCACGTTCGCCAACATCCGCCTGCGGAACCTCCTGGTCGAGAAGTCCGGTGGCTTCACGAAGCACTTCCCGGACGGCGAAGAGACGAGCATCTACGACGCCGCGATGACTTACGCCGGCGACGACGTCCCGCTGGTGGTGCTCGCCGGCAAGGAATACGGATCGGGTTCGTCACGCGACTGGGCCGCCAAGGGCACCATGCTCCTCGGCGTGCGCGCCGTGATCGCCGAGAGCTACGAACGCATCCACCGCTCGAACCTGATCGGCATGGGCGTCGTCCCGCTCCAGTTCCCGGACGGGGAGAACGTCGAGTCGCTCGGCCTGACCGGGGAAGAGACGATCACGGTCGGTGACCTCCAGAACGGCGACGCGAAAACGGTCACGGTGACCGCCGAGCGGGACGGTGCCGAGACGGTCACCTTCGAAGCCACGGTCCGGCTCGACACCCCGAACGAGATCCGCTACATCCAGAACGGCGGAATCCTCCAGACGGTGCTCCGCGACCTGAACAAGAAGTAGCGCATGCCGAAGAAGGCGGAGGCCGTAGCGGCCGAGTCGAAGGACTTCAAGGACCGGATCTCGCCAGCCCTGATCGCGGGGCTGGGCGAGGACCTGAAACTGGCCTGGCCGGACTTCCCCGAGGCCGAATTCGAGAAGCGCGCCAGCAAGGGCCTGGCCGGCCTCAAGATGAAAGGGCGGGTCGTCCACGTGGCCGATGCCCTCGCGGGAACGCTTCCCGATGATTTCGCCGCGGCCGCACAGGTCATCGAGGATTCGCTGGATTCGCCGCGAATGGACGGCTGGGTCGTCTACTGCGTCGACGACTACGTGGCCCGGTACGGGATCGACCAGCCGGAGGTCGCCCTCCCGCTGATGGCCGAGCTCACGCCGCGCTGGTCATGCGAGTTCGCGATCCGGCCTTTCATCGAGCAGCATCCGGACCTGACCTTCGAGTACTTCGGCCAGTGGATCGAGAGCGACGACGAACATCTGCGCCGCCTCGTCTCGGAAGGTTCCAGGCCGCGCCTCCCCTGGGGAGGCCACCTCAAGGCTTTCATCAACGACCCGACACCGACGATCGCGTTGCTGGACCGGCTGGTCGATGACCCGTCGCTCTACGTGAGGAAGTCGGTCGCCAACCACCTGAACGACATCGCGAAGGACCACCCCGAACTGGCGATCGAGACGGCGCAGCGATGGATCGACGAAGGGGGCGAGGCCGACCGCCGCGCCTGGATCGTCAACCACGGAATGCGCACGCTGATCAAGAAGGGCGACCCGGCCGCACTCGCCCTCGTCGGATACGACCACGAAGCCGAGGTCCTGATCACAAGCTTCAGCGTCACCCCGCAGGAGATCGGCATCGGCGATGAGATCACGATCGAGTTCGCCCTCACCGCAACCGACCCGACTCCGGTGATGGTCGACTACGCGATCCACCACGCCGGATCGTCAGGAACTAGAGGCGCAAAGGTCTTCAAGCTGAAACGCCTCGAACTGAAACCAGGAACGGAAACCGCGTTCCAGCGGAAGCACCGGATCAAGGAGGTGTCGGTGAGAAGGATCTACCCGGGCCCGCACCTTGTCGAGGTCCAGGTGAACGGAAAGGTCCAGGCCGCAGCAACGGTGGAAGTTCGGCAGCCGGTCTGAATCAGGTCCGGGGAGGTGCCGGCTTGAGCCGGACGACCGCCTGGCCGCGCTTCAGCACGAGCCGTTTGCCCTCGAACGCGATCTTCATGCCGAGACGAAGGCGCTTGGAGATCCAGCCGTCCCGATCGTCCAAGCAACCCATCTGTGTGCCATATGCGGGCGAAGTCCACTTCACCCGCCCATCGAGGATCCGGTAGCTGGCTCCCATCCAGTTGCAACCTGAGTAGGTGCCGAGGATCGGCACGATCTCGTCGCTGTCGCTCCCCAGGGACTGTCCTTCGGTGAAGTAAAGCTCGACCTTCTTCGGCTTCTTGCCATTCCCCTTGACCTTGACGGACTTCCAGTTCGTCCCGTCAAGCATTTCGAAGGTGGCCGGAGTGGAAGCTGCTGAGGCCGGCCCGGCTGCAATGGCCATGCCCAGAAAAACTCCCAACATCCCAATAAGAATCCGTTCCATAATCAAAAACCTACTTCCTCAACCGTGAACGCTCTGCAAGGTAGCGGCACGGAAAGGGTGTCGGCCGAGACTGGAGTGCGATCCCGGGGGTCATGAACCAAGCCAGACAGCACTTCGGAGAACCGGCAAGTAGCCCAGCTACGGACGGTTCTCCGAAGTGCTGGCTGGCGCAGAGTTCAGGGCCACCGGGGGCGTGCTCCAGGCTCGAGCCGCCACCCTGTTACCACTGAGCAGAACTGCTGAGCAAAATTAGACGCGAGAGGGCCGCGGGAGGCAGGGGGTCCGCGCGGCCCTCATCGCGCCTGCGCGCCGGTAGCCAGGGAGGGATGCCGACGCGAACGCTTCCGGGGGTTACACCGCCGGAAGCGGGCTTTGGAAATTGATGATTCAAAGATGGGGCCACTCCGGGCCGCCGCGTCCGATCCTGCTCCTTCCCTTTCTCCCTACTGCATACGGACTGCAATCTGATCTTATACACCTCTAAGCGTTCTGGGTCAAACCCGCTTGCAGTGCCTTGCCGGGCCAGGTGGTAAAAGTGTCAGGAACCGACTGTCAGAGCCGTGAGCACGATGCGCTCCTGCTCCCGGATGTGGGCGACGGAATAGCCCTCGCCGGGGCTGGCTCGTTCCGGCCTGCCGATGTAGTCGAGATCGAGGTGGTTCGCCATGATGGCCGGCAGCCGGCGGCGCATGACGCTCCAGGCACCCATGTTCTGTGGTTCTTCCTGAACCCAGACGACTTCCTTGAGGTTCGGGTAGGACTCGATCAGCGTGCGGAGCTGGTCACGCGGGAAGGGGTAGAGGAGCTCGACCCGGGCGACCGCGACCTCCTCGGCGGATTCGCGGTTGCCGGCGGCATCGATGTCGTAGTAGATGCGGCCGGAGCAGAGCACGAGCCGTTCGATCTTCTCGCGCCGTTCCGTCGCTTTCGGGTCGTCGAGGATGAAGTGGAAGTGTTCGTTGGTCAGTTGGTCCAGGGTCGATGCGGCCGAGGCGGCCCGGAGCATCCCCTTGGGGGTGAAGACGACGAGTGGGCGGGCCTTCTTGATCATGGCCTGGCGACGCAGGAGGTGGAAGTACTGGGCGGGGGTCGAGGGGTTCGCGACTCGCATGTTGCCTTCGGCGGCAAGCGACAGGAACCGTTCCATGCGGGCGCTCGAGTGCTCGGGCCCCGCTCCTTCGTGGCCGTGCGGCAGAAGGAGGGTCATGCGTGAGGTCAGGCCCCATTTCGATTCTCCGGAGGCGATGAAGCTGTCGATGATCACCTGCCCCGAGTTGGCGAAGTCGCCGAACTGGGCTTCCCAGATGACCAGCGAATCCGGATCCGAGGACGCGTAGCCGTATTCGAAGCCGAGGCAGGCGGTTTCCGACAACGGGCTGTTGTGGAGTTCGAGGGGGGCCTTGGCGTCCACGAGGTGCTGGATCGGTGCGTACTTCAGGCCGGTCTTCTCGTCGTGGAGGACGAGGTGGCGCTGCGAGAAGGTTCCGCGCTCGGTGTCTTGGCCGGTCATGCGGACGTGGACGCCCTCGGTGAGCAATGAACCCAGCGCCAGCGCTTCGGCGTGGGCGTATTCGATGCCGCCCTTGTCCATCACGTCGATCCGCTTTGCCAGCGGCTTCCGCAGCTTGCGATGGATGGTGAAGCTGGCGGGCACGTCGATCAGTTCTTCGTTCAGCTTGCGCAGCTTCTTCTCGTCGACCGCGGTCTGGACCGGCGGGCTGGCGCTACGGTCGAGGTCGCCGGTGCCGACGTTGGTGACGGTCGGGTCCTCGTAGACGCCGGTATCCATCTTCTCGCGGAGGGAGTCGAGTGTCTTCTTGAGGGAGGTGCGCCGGGCGTTCGCGAACTCTTCGACCTCTTCTGCGGTCACGACCTTCTGCTCGACCAGCTGCTCGGTGTAGATCCGGGAAGCCGGCTTGTGGTTCTTGATGTTCGCCGACATCAAAGGCTGGGTGTAGGCGGGTTCGTCGGTCTCGTTGTGTCCGTAACGGCGGTAGCCGACCACGTCGATGACGATGTCCCGGCCCCAGTTCTCGCGGTACGCCATTGCGAGACGCATAGCCTGCGAGCAGGCCTCGACGTCATCGGCGTTGACGTGGATGATCGGCACGTTGAAGCCCTTTGCCATGTCGGCCGCGTAAGGGGTCGAGCGGCCGTCGGTCGGATCGGTGGTGAAACCGACCTGGTTGTTCTCGATGATGTGGATCGTGCCGCCGACCGAGTAGCCATCGAGGCTCTGGAGGTTGAACGTCTCGGCGACGACCCCCTGGCCCGGGAAAGCGGCGTCGCCGTGGAGGACCACGGGGACGGCCTTCTTGTAGTCGTGCTCGATCCTGTCGCCTTCGATCTCGCTCTGCGAGAAGCGCGTGGCACCGGTGACTACCGGATCTACGAACTCGAGGTGGCTCGGGTTGGGGTAAAGGTGGACGTCGATCGACGCGCCTTCGCTGTCTTCGTACGTACCCTGGTGCCCGTAGTGGTACTTGACGTCGCCGGTGCCGCCATGCGGGATCGCGGCGACGGCCTTCACGTCCTCGATCCGCTTGCCGCCTTCGAACTCGGCGAAGATCGATTCCGGCGGCCGGCCGACGTTGTGGGCGAGGACCGACAGGCGGCCGCGGTGGGCCATGCCGAGCACGACTTCTCCGGCGCCGCCGCGGATGGCGAGCGTGGAGAGCTCGTCGATCATGGTCACGATCGCGTCGAGACCCTCGATCGAGAACATCTTCTGGCCGAGGTAGGCCTTCTCGATGAAACGCTCGAATTCGAAGACATCGATGAGCCGGTCGAGCAGGCGCTTCTGCTCATCGCGGGTCAGGGGCTTCCGGTGGGCACCGCTCTCGATCATCTCGCGCATCCAGACACGCTGCTGGTGCGACGAGATGTGCTCGAACTGGTAGCCGATCGAACCGGTGTACGCGGCCCGCATCCGGGGCAACGCCTCGAGCAGCGTCTCGCCTGGCACGCCGATCCGGAG
>JBPPMI010000241.1:0-10158 GCA_051305975.1 Solirubrobacterales bacterium | reverse complement strand
GGACGTCCCTGAGCACTATTCGCGTCGCTAGACGGGCCAGTACTTTCGCTGGGCCCTCTTTATTTCTTCGAGACGTTCGGGCCAGCCCACGTCCCGGGCCCTCAGTTCGGCCCACGGATCACTCAGGTCGGTCGCGAAGTCGCCCAGTCCCGCGAGGATCGCGTGGTCGAGCTGCGGCAGCGTCGCCAGGTTGTAGCCGCCTTCATGCAGGGCGACGAGGCCGATTCCCCGGTCGGCGGCGAAAGCGGCGGTGCGCCGCGCGAGGTTGTTGAACCCGCCGGCCGAGATGAGCTGGTTGGCGAGCTGGTCGCCGGCGTGGCCGTCCTGACCGGCCGAGACGATCAGGAGTTGCGGGTCGAACCGATCGAGGATCGGCTCGATCACCTCGTCCATCGCCCGCACGTGCTCGCGGTCGCCTGACATCGGTGGCATGGGCAGGTTCACGGTGAACCCCTCCCCTTCTCCGCCGCCGGTCTCTTCCAGCCATCCGGTGCCCGGGTATAGCGGCCACTGGTGAAGGGAGATGAACAACACCGAGGGATCGCTCCAGAGGATGTCCTGGGTCCCGTTGCCGTGGTGAACGTCCCAGTCGAGTACGGCTACCCGCTCGAGCCCGAGCTGATCGATCGCGTACCGGGCGGCCACGGCCGCGTTGTTGAAGAGGCAGAAACCCATCGCCCGGTCGGGGGTCGCGTGGTGGCCCGGCGGCCGGATCATCGCGAAGAGGCTGTCCGGGCCATCGCCGGGACCGGTCACGGCATCGACGGCGCTGATCGCCGCGCCCGCGGCCTTGAGGGCCACCTCGAAGCTGGCCGGACTGACCGGGGTGTCGCCGTCGATCCAGCCGGGACCGGACGCGGCGGCAGCACGTACGAGGTCGACGTGGTCCGCGGTGTGGGCCCGCCTGACGTCCTCGATCCCGGCCGCCCGCGGCTCGACTATCTCGAACCTCTGCCAGTCGTCACTGACCTGGAGGTGGTCGAGAACGGTCGGGATCCGGCGCGAGTTCTCCGGGTGTTCGCCCGTGTCGTGGAGCGCCTGGTCGGCCAGCAGGACGAGTCCGGTCGAGCGGCTCACTGGCTCGGCAGGCGGAAGCCGGAAAGCAGCCGCTTCTCGCTCTCGCCCTTGACCTCGGCGAGCACTTCGATGTGCGGAGCCAGAGGTGTGTCGCGGATCTTCGTGGCGAGCAGGTCGTCGACCTGAAAGATCCCGGCCGAATTGTTGAGTTCGATCTCGATCCGGACGGCGCGGTTCTCACCGGCCGAAATGTGGACCTGGTCGATCGCCGCGGCGGAGATCGAGTGGATCCCTTCCTGTCCGGCTTCGAGCGGGATCCGGGTCCTGCCTTCGGCCATGTCGAGGGCGTCGGCCACCCTCACGATGCCCGCTTCGACCGTGTACGGCTGGCCGCGGCGGCGATGGCCGATTATCGCGTGGAGAATCTCGGCGGTGACTATCGACCGCTCCGGCTCGTCATAGATGTCCTCGAGGAGGCCCGGCAGCGCCTCACGCGCGAGGAAGAGGCTGTAGGCCTCGTGGTCGGCCCGGTGGATCGACATGCCGATGTCGTGGAGCAGTGCGCCACCCGCGATCACCACTTCGGCGTCGCGCTGCTTCATGCCGTGGTCGGTGACCATCGCCGGTTCGACGCCACCCTTGTCAAGCAGGCGGGACAGGCGAAGGGCGATGTTGAGGACGATCTGCATGTGGACCCACGAGTGGTCCGACATGCCGAGCCGCTCCGCGTGGACCTGGGCCATGTACCACCACGACCGGATCCGCGGATCGTCGTTGACCGCATCGAGGAACGTCTCGAGCTTGCGGTTCCCCCGCGTCGGCGCCTTGACGTGGTTCGTCAGGATGGCCTTCCGCCGCTGCTTCGCGGTCAGCCCGGCTGCTTCCGTTTCTTCCGGGCTCACGGGGACGGCTCGCCGCCGGTCGAGACCAGGCGCCCGTACTCGTCGCTCCAGTGGCGTCCCGCGACGGAGGCGTGTCCGACCGGTTCGACCGGAAGTCCGAAGGCGTCGGCCAGGGCGGCGATCCCGACCAGCGTGCCCGGTAGAAACCGGGACCGCCCCGGTTCGATCCCGAACCAGGCGGCGAGGTCGTCGCTCGTCTGCCCGTACACCGCCTCGAGTCCGCGCCGGGCGTCTTCGTGGGTGATCCGGTCGCCACAGAGGCGTTCGACCACAGCCGAGAAATCGGTGGTTGCGAGCAGCCGTTCGGAGGACGGCATCGCGAGGGACCCGATCTTCCGGCCCGCTCCCGAGATCGCGGCTTCGATCTGGTTCGGCCGCGGCGGGTCCGAAAACCTCGCCTTGCGGCTGATCGTCACGGCCCCGACCGGCCGGCTGCCGATCCAGGACGGTTCCAGTCCGGGGGTGCCGACGCCGATGCCGACCGCGTCATCGCCCATCAGCGCGACCGCAACCGGGTCGGCCAATGAAGCCTGGCGTGGCCTGGTCGCTCCGAGGAATGCTGCGGCTACCCGCTCGCGTTCCGCGGGGATCCGGACGTCACCGGTGCCGATCGCGCGCGACACCCGCTCGATCAGCCGGATGAGCCGGGTTCCCCGCAGGGCAGGGTCGGCGACGATGTCGACGTTCTCCGCTCCGAGGTCCCGCGCCGCTTCCACTTCGGCCATTACGAGCGCGGTCAGCCGGTCGGCGTTGCCGGTGATCGCCGTGATCCCGTGGCTCCGCTCTGTGACCCGCATCGAGGCGTCGGGTGTGACGTCGACAACGCTGAGGCGGGTCGACCGGGTGGATATTTCGACGGCCCCCAGGATCAAGTTGGTCCCATGTTCGCAGTTTTCGGGAACCTGGATTCGAAAAACATGTGAACTGCGGGGATTTTCATTGCCCGCAGACCGGCCACTGGCCGGGGCCCGACCGCTCGTACAGCAACGCGGCGCGGTAGTCCTGTTCGGATTCGGGGGCATCGGACGGCAGGCCCTTCCCGCCCACCGACTCCCACGTGTCCGGGAGGAACTGGTACTTCCCGTGGTACAGGCCGTTCGACGAGATGACCTCCGGGTCGCCCCCCGATTCACATTCCGCGATCGAGTTCAGCGTTACCAGGGTGACCGAACCGGGCAGATCGTTGAAATCCTGCTGCGGCTTCGCCACCGGCGTGGCGACCTTCGCCTGACGGTGCCGGGCCGCTTCGAGCTGGCGCGCGCTGATCTCGGCGAGCCGGTCGCCTTCGATCCCGGCCGCCGCGGACTCGTTTTCGATGCGCAGTTCGCGGGTCAGGTCGGCGAGGTTGACCACCGTCAGGGTCGAGCTTTCCGACGATACGACCCCGGCCTGCGTTTCGGCGGCCTCGGACCCGGCCGGATCCCCGGACCGGTCGACCAGCAGATTGCCGGCCGCGATCGCCATTGCGATCAGGGCCAGAACCAGAATTGAGTTCCGCGCGTTAATAATGATTGGCCTCGTCCATTACAGACGGAGACTCTTATCAAATGATCGAACTCCTGCGTGAAGCCTTCCCCGACCGCCCCGAGACAGGGCCGGCCCTTTCACGGATCCTGCTCGACCAGGTCGCGGCCGGGGACCGGCCCGCCACCGCACGCCTGAGCCGGCCGGGCCGGGTCGTCGCTTTCGGCCGCCGCGACACGAAAGCCCCCGGGTACCCCGCCGCGGTTGCCGCCGCCCGGCAGCAGGGCTTCGCCGGCATGGAACGCCTCACCGGGGGACGCGCCGCCGCGTACTCGGAAGGGACCCTCAGTCTCACGCTCACCCTGCCGGACAGTGCTCCGGCCGAACGGACCGACCGCCGCTTCCACGAGGCTTCCGAACTCGCGCGCTCGGCATTCGAGTCGCTTGGGATCGACGCCCGGGTCGGGGAGGTCCCCGGCGAGTATTGCCCCGGAGACTTCAGCGTCAATGCCCGGGGCGACGTCAAGCTGGCCGGGATCGGCCAGCGGATGATCAAGGGAGCCGCCCACGTCGGCTTCGTGATCGTGGTGACCGGATCAGACCTGATCCGTCAAGTGCTCGATCCGGTCTACGCGGCACTGCAACTGGACTGGAACCCGTCGACGGTCGGCGCGGTAGAAGACGAAGTTCCCGGCACAACGCTCGACGACGTGGAAGACGCTCTGCTCGAACAGTTCCACTCGAGGTACGAAGTCGAACCGGCTGAGCTCGACGATGAAACGATCCGCATCGCCAGTGAATCGGCGCTGCGGTTCCAATCTCCGCAGTAAGGTGGATCTGTGGACGGAGAACCAGACCTGAACGGGAAAGTCGGCAACCGGAACGGCGACGGCGAAACGCAGGGCTTCACCGGCCGGATCCTGTCGGGCGGAACGAAACGTGCCCAGGCCGTGGCCGGAGCCGCCGGTCTCGACCGCGCGATCGAGACCGCGGTCGAGGACGCGATCGTCAAAGCCATCGAAAGCGACGCCACCGAGCGGGCTGTCGCGCGGATCCTCAACGGTCCGATGATCCATCAGGCGGTGAAGGAAGCGCTCCAGAGCAAAGAGGTCGAGCAGGCCCTGTACGACACCCTGGATTCCGAGATGGTCGATCGCCTCTGGGGGCGGGTCCTCGAAAGCGACGAAACCCAGAAGCTGATCGAACGGATCGCCGAAGCACCGGAGGTGCGGGCGGCTATAGCGTCACAGGGGATCGGCCTGATCGGCGACATCGGCCGTCAGGTCGCCCGGGTCACCCGGCAGGTCGACCTGCTCGGGGAAAAGTTTGCGCGCCGGTTGCTGTTCCGCAGCAAGCGGACCATGCCGACCGACCACGCCGGATTCTTCACGCGCGTCCTCGCCCTGGCCCTCGACGCCCTGATCATCAACCTCTCCCTGGTCACTGTGACGGCCCTGGTCTCGGTCATCGCGAACGTCTTCGGCGCCGACTTCGATGCGATCCGGAGCCAGCTGCTGGCGGTCGGTGCCTTCTCCTGGTTCGCGGTCGCTTCGCTCTACATGTTCACCTTCTGGTCCCTGTCGGGCCAGACTCCCGGAAAGCAGTTCCTCGGGATCCGGATCGAACATCAGGGCACCCACCACCTCGGTCCGAGAGTGGCCTTCCGCAGACTCGTCGGTTTCTGGATCGCGGTGATCCCGTTCGGGCTGGGATTCATTGGCTCCCTGGTGAAGATCGACCGGCGCGCCCTCGACGACCGGCTCGGACGGACTACCGTTTTCTACATCGATCCCGCCGGGCCCGACCAACCCCATGTCGATCCCACTCTCCAGCCTCTGCCGTAGGGTCTCGCCGCCTTTCTCCGCGCGAAGCGTGGAGAAAGACGTCAGGACCGGTTTCTTATTCCACGGCAGGCCGATCGTTGCCGTCCGTGTACGGAGCGTTTACAATGTTCGGACGCCACGGGGAGCGTGGGAGCCAATGGGAGGATTTACCTTGAGTCGCAATCGTTTCGCCGCGCTGATCGTCTGCGTGCTGCTGGGCTGGGCCGCCGGAATCTCGTCGTCAGCCACGGCCGCACCCGCACCCGTGCTGCCCGCCGGGGCAGTCCTCCCCCAGGCCGAGTGGCCGAACGACACGAACTTCGCACGATGCGAGCTGCAGGATCCCGACACCGGCTGCACCGACTCCGAACAGTGGAACCTCTACGGCCCGATGGACGGTCTCTGCAGGGCGTCCGGCGGCGTGGTCTTCGACCAGCCCCGTCCGGACGGCGGCCTCCCCTGCTGGGCACAGGACGCCACCGACCCGGAAAATTCCTCCGGTGTGAACATGACCGGTGCCTGGGCGCAGGGCAACGTGGGCCGGGACGAGATGCTGGTCGCCTACATCGAAGGCGGAGTCAACTACAGCTCGAACGGGATCAAGGACGGCCTGAACGCCGTCTACATCAACGAAGGCGAGCTGCCGTACCCGCGCGGCTGGGACAACCAGGACCTCGGCCGGTACGACTTCGACGGCAACGGCCGGTTCGACATCCGCGACTACGCCAAGGACCCCCGCGTCAATCCGGCTTGCCCGGACGCCACTCCGCCGTTCGTGACCGAGCAGGAAGGCACTACCCGCGGCTGCGCGACCAACGGCTCGCACGAGTACCTCCACCAGGTGAACATCGGCGGCCCGAAGACGGCTTACCTCTCCCCCGAGGACCTGATCGACGTGTTCGGCCACTGCAAGGTCACCGACCACCGCATCGCGAACCTGAATGCCGACTGCCCGGCCGGCGCCCGGATCGACAACGACGGCAACGGCTACCCGAACGACGTCAGTGGCTGGAACGCCTACCGCAACAACAACGACCCCCAGACCGAGGACCGGAACTACAACCACGCTTCCGGCCTGATCAGCCTGATCGGCGCCCAGGCGAACAACAACTTCGGCGACGTTGGTGTCTGCCGCGAATGCCGTGTGCTGCCGGTCAAGTCCGGCGCCGAATCGGTGGGCAAGGCCGACGCCTGGGCCCCGGCTCTCACCTACGCGGTCGATGCCGGTGCCAAGTCGGTCGCTTCGGTCGTCGTTTCGTACGCCTACTCGAGCGCCGCCCGCGAAGCGGTCGAGTACGCGACGGAAAAGAACGTACTGCTCTCGTTCGACTCGAACGACTTTGACGCGATGGACCACACCGACGGCCACCTGTACGACCAGGTGTTCCCCGGTAACTCGGTGATCCAGGACATCGAAGGCAAGAACGTGCGCTCTTTCCGCGCCCGGTCGAACGTCACCAGTTACGGCACCCACGCGGTGTTCTCCGGCATGGAGACCACGACCTCCGGCGCCACCCCGTTCCAGGCTGCATACCTGGGCATGGTCCAGTCGGCGGCTATGGACGCGGTCGACAACAGCGTCTACCCGCGGACGCTGACCCCGAACGAGGTGCGCCAGGTCCTGATGAACACGGCCAGCCCGGTAATCCCGCAGGTGGATCACCCCACCGTGCCGAAGCAGTGGCCCGGCAATCCCGATTCGAAGACCGATGACTTCCACACGAACTGGTCGAAGCACTACGGCTACGGACGGGTCAACATCGGCAAGGCGACCAGACTGATCAGGGACGGACGCGTTCCTCCGGAAGCATTGATCACTTCACCCGAGTGGTACAAGTACGTCGACCCGGCCAAGGTCGATTCCCTCCAGGTCAAGGGCCACGTGAAGCCTTCCGCCTGGGGTTCACAGGGTGTCGACTGGGTGCTGGAATGGGCCCTCGGCGCGGAACCGGCCGATACCGATTTCAAGACCGTCTCCACCGGCACTGCCGGCAAGTCGGGCGTGCTCGGCACTATCGACACCAAGGACATCCCCGCGGCCTACGCCGCGAAGAACCCGGCGAACCCGCTGCCGCCGAACGGGCCGGAGCAGTACTCGGTCACGATCCGGCTGCGCGCCAAGGACGGCAACGGCCTCAAGGGCGAGGACCGCCGTTCGTTCGGCGCCCGCACCGATCCCGGCATGGTCGACGGCTTCCCGAAGTCGATAGGCACCGAGATCAGTGCCGCTCCCGCCTTCGTCGACCTGAACGGCTCCCGCCAGCAGGAGCTCGTCTTCGGCACCCACGACGGTGTCGTCAGCGCGCTCGAGCCGGACGGCCAGCAGGCCGAGGGCTTCCCGGTCGTGACCAGGCAGTTGCGGTACGTCGACCCGAACAACCCGCAGAACTACAAGGCCGACTCCTACGAGTCGGTCACGGGCCTCCGCGAGGCTCGGGACCCGATCAGCGGCATCGCGGTCGGTGACCTCACCGGCAACGGCTCGCAATCGATTGTCGCCGCCACTACCAGTGGCTGGGTGTACGCCTGGGACGGCCGGGGCGAGCTGCGGAACGGCTTCCCGGTGAAGCCCCTGTCACAGTTCGACACGCTTCCGGTGCCGACCCCGAACCCGGGCGGCAAGACCCGTTTGCCCGCCCGCGGCAACTGGTCCGCTCCCGCGCTCGGCGACCTCCAGGGCGACGGCACCCTCGACATCCTCATGTCGTCCTTCGACGGCCACGTCTACGCCTGGCAACCCGACGGCAGACCCACCCCCGGCTGGCCGGTGAAGGTGACCCTGCCCGGCTCGATCAAGGACACCATCCCGGTCAACGATCTGATCGACGACGCCAAGCTGATGATGACGCCGGCGGTCGGCGACGTGATCGGGACCGGCAAGGACCAGGTCTTCGTCGGCGGCTACCAGTGCGACGACGGCAAGAACAAGGTCTGGGCCTACGGGATCCACTCCGAAGGCAACGGCCACGCCGGCGGCGCGTACATGACCGGCTGGCCGACGGCGATGAACAGCCTCGCGGGCTGCTACTCGCAGTCGATCGACTTCATCCAGGAAGGCTCGAACGGTGCCGTGATCGCCGACTTCGACGGCTCCGGCAAGAACCGGGTGGCAATCACGCCAGTCACCGGACACCCGCAGATCCTGAACGCCGACGGCACTGTCTACAAGTCGATGGTCGGGATCTGCCCGACCACGACCTGTGGTGGCATCCCGCCTTACTACGGGTCCGATGGCATCACGGTCGGTGTTACCGGCCAGCTGGCGCTCGGTGACCTCGACAACAACGGCAAGACGAACCTGACGCAGCCGATGGCCGGGGGCATCACCCTGACCACGGCACTCGGAGTCGCGGGCCAGGCCGCCCTGCCACACGTGTTCGACCAGGCATGGGAGCCGGCCACGGGTGAAACGCTCGAGAACTTCCCGGTGGACCAGGACGGATTCCCGTTCTTCGTCTCTCCGATGATCGCCAACCTGACCGCTGACGACAACACCTCGATGATCTCGTCGAACGACTCGTACTGGATCCACGCCCGCGGACCCGACGGCAAGGAAGCCCCCGGCTTCCCGAAGTGGACCGGACAGTGGACATCCTTCGGCGGCGTCGTCGGCGACCCCAAGTTCGACGGCCAGCAGTACATGGCCTACGGCACCCGCGAAGGCCAGCTGTTCCTGTGGAAGGTCGGCGGCGACCCCGAGAAGAGCGACGAGTGGAGCCACTATCGCCACGACGAACACAACTCGGGCGACTACGGGAACGACGTCCGGCCCCCGGCAGGCGTCAGCGTCAAGGTGAAACGCTTCAAGAGGCTGGCCAACCTGAACTGGAAGGCCTCCGGCCAGAACGGCGTCAGCGACGGCAAGATCACGAAGTACGAGATCTACCGCTCGGCCAAGCCGGTCTCGCTGTCCTCACTCGGCAGAGCCTCGAAGGTGAAGGCCCCGAAGATCGGTGAACCCGGCGCCGAACAGGCGATCGGCCTGAAAGCGAAGACGAAGAAGCCTTTCTTCATCGGCATCCGCGCCCAGGACTCCGCCGGCAACTGGTCGCAGCTCTCCAACACCAAGGTCAAGCGCTTCAAGATCGATTACAAGCTGATCAAGAAGAAGAGCAAGGTCTGCACGAAGAAGCTGAAGAAACGCCTGAAACGGGTCGTGGGCAACAAGCGCCTCGTCAAGAAGGCCAAGTTCCAGAAGCGCAAGTGCGTCTACCGGGCAAAGAAGGCAGGCGGCCTCAGCCCGAAGAAACCGAAGAAGAACGGCCACGGCGGCAACAAGAAGTAACCGCCACGGGGTTGGGGGTTTTGGTTTCGTGTTGTGGCGCGGGATGGGGGTGTTCCCGTCCTCACCGCAGGAGCTCCGGGCGGGAACACCCCCACCCCACGTGTTAACAGTGGACTAAGGGACCGGCCCACAGGCAAAGCCGGGGACAGCCGAGGAGGGTTCCCGATCTACGACTGCCAGTGGTTCACCACGTCGCCGGATAGGCCGCCCTTGGGTAGCTGGCATGGACACGGTCAGCTGGTCGAGACATCCAAGTTGGTTTTACTCACGTGGCCGGGTCTTCGACTGAGACTGGAAACACCAACTTGGATGCAGTTATTCAGAACTCAGCGAGACTCGAACAGGGCGCAACCATTCTTTACTTCGAATGCGCCCGCCAACGCGGTAGACCGATCCCCGACCCTCGCCCGCCATCGCGGTAGAACGACCAGAGATCAAATCCGCCCAGCAGCCAACAGGCGCCGGAGGAACTTCTGGGTCTCGGGCTGCGTCGGGTTCCCCAGTACCTGGTCCGGGGTTCCTGACTCGTGGATCCGTCCTTCGTGGAGGAAGGCGACCTGGTCGGCTACCTCCCTTGCGAAGGACATCTCGTGGGTGGCGAAGATCAGAGTCATCCCTTCAGCCTTCAGTTCACGAACGGCTTCGAGGACGTCTCCGACCAGTTCCG
>JBPPMI010000240.1:0-27206 GCA_051305975.1 Solirubrobacterales bacterium | reverse complement strand
TGATCCACTCTTCGCGCGGATCAAGGCGGCGAGACCCTGGTTACCTACCGGCCCACGCCTCGAGAACCCAGCCCAGATCTTCGCTCGAGACGGCGGGATCGAGGATCAGGCGGCTCGCATCCGGCTCCTGGAGACGTCCCCGGATGCGCCGGGCGGCGGTGGTGAAGCCTCGCTGGACCGCGCCCGGTTCCTTGCGGGGGAGGATCCCGCGGTCCATCCGCGCTTCCTCCTCGTGGATCAGGTCGAACTTGAGGACGTTGCCGCCGTTGGCCCAGGCCAGTGCGAGGTTGCAGGCAGCATCCGATTCTATTCCCTCGAGGATGCTGGCGGCCCGGCGGAGGGACGTCTGAGCGTGGGCGACCTGGGTCACGGCCAGCACCGGGTAGTACGCAGCCGCCTCGCCTCGCTGCGGATCCACGAGGCCCGGCCAGGCGCCGTTCTCCCGCTGGAGTGCCAGCAATGCCTTGGCCAGCCCGGCCGCCCGGTCGCCGACCAGTTCGGTGTGGCCGGCGCGTACCAGCTGTGACAGCGCGTTCAGAGCGTGGAACTGGCTGCCGACCGGGGTCACCACTCCGCGACGGCGCCGATGGACGTCCTGAAGGAGCCCCGTATCCTCGAGTGCCCGGCCGGCCAGTTCGGACGCGGCATCCTCGAGTAGCTGGTTCAGGCCGGCTTCGTCGCCGAACCGGACGCTGGATTCCGTCAGGCCGGACACGATCCACGAGAGTTCGTCGAGCGTGATCAGGTCGAGCCGCTTGTGGATCTGGCGGAGCATCAGGCCGTGGATCTCGGAGACCGCCCCTCCGTCTCCCCTCGACTCGGCCCACAGCGCAAGCCCGAGATCTCCGGGAGAGACGTCCTCGCCGCTCAGGTCCCCCAGGACCCGAGTGCGTAGCGAACCGGTCGAGAACGGGTGCGGAACGTCGTTCTGGTCGGCCCGGAGCAGGCCAAGCAGGACGACGGCCCCGGCGCGGAGCGTGGTCGACGGCGAACCTTCATCCTCGACGTCCTCGATCCGCGCGTTGGCCCGGAACAGACCACTGGCTACCTGGAGCTCGGGCAGCCGGGTAAGAGCTATCCGCTCGAACTGCTGGGCGCTGATGGACATCGAAAACGGCTAGTTCGCGTAGAGGTCTTCGATTTGCTGCTGGTACTTCGCGGTGATCGGCTTGCGCTTCAGCTTCATCGTCGGCGTGAGCTCGTCGCCGCCGGGCAGCCATTCGCCGGGGATCACTTTGAACTTCTTGATCTGCTCGACCCGCGCCAGCTTCGCGTTGGCCTCGTCGACCGCTTGTGTCATGGTTGACAGGACCAGTTCGTTCTCGGCCAGTTCCTCGAGCGATGCCCCTTCGAGACCGTTCTTCGATGCCCAGACGGGCGTGAAGTCGGGATCGAGCACGATCAGGGCGACGTTGTACGGCCTTCCGTCGCCGATCGCCACACACTGGTTGACCAGCGGCGAGGCGGTCTTGATGTGAGCCTCGATGTTCGCCGGTGACATGTTCTTGCCGGCAGCGTTGATGATCAGTTCCTTCTTGCGGTCGACGATCGAGACGTACCCGTCCTCGTCGATCACGCCGATGTCGCCGGTGTGGAGCCAGCCGTCCTCGTCGATCGCTTCAGCGGTCTTCTCCGGGGCGTTCCGGTACTCGGGCATCACGTACGGGCTGCGGCAGATCAGTTCCCCGTCCTCGAGCAGACGGACTTCGCATCCGGGGACCGGAGGGCCGACGGTGCCGATCTTGATCGCGTCCGGCGGGTTGATCGTGATCACACCGCAGGTCTCGGACATACCCCAGAGCTCACCGAGCGGAATGCCGATGGCGTGGAAGAACTCGAGCACCTCGACCGGGATCGGGGCCGCGCTGACGCTGACCGCGACGAATTCGTCGAGGCCGAGAGCCTGGCGCAGGTTGGAGAACAGGGCCTCGTCAGCCTTGGAGACCTTGGCCGTGAGATCCTCGGGAACCTCCTGGCCCGCCTGTTCGAGTTTGACCTTCTGGATGGCCGCGGCGACCGCGCCTTGCGCCTGTTCCCGCTGCTCCTCGGGCAGGCTCGCGAGGTTTCCTTCGAGACCGGCCTTCAACTTCTCCCAGATGCGTGGAACCGCGAAGAACCAGGTTGGACGTACTTTCGGCAGAAATTCAATGATTCGGCGGGGGTCCGGGCAGATGTGGATCTGATACCCGCGCATCACCGGGGTGTAATAGTTCGCTCCGCGTTCGGCGATGTGCGCGGTGGGCAGCCACGAGATCACGCTGGAGTCGGGATCGTCGGGCATCACGATGACGGCTTCCGTCACGGCTGTGTTCATCCGCAGCAGGTTGCCGTGGGTGAGCAACACTCCCTTGGGCGGACCGGTTGTGCCGGAGGTGTAGATCAGGGTCAGGGGATCGTCGAGACCCACGTTGGCCGCGATCGGAGCCGGATCGAAGTCGGGATCGAGCGTGAGCAGCTCGTCGTAGGTCATAGTGCCGCCGTCGCCACCGAGCACGACGATGTGTTCCGCGTGCTCCAGGTTCTCCTTCGCCTTCAGCAGGTTCGGCAGGAAATCGGGTTCGACGATGACCACGTTGGCCTCGGAATCGCTCAGGACGTATTCGATCTGTTCGGGCGAGGACGTCTGGTAGATCGAGAACGGGATCGCACCGAGGGAGACTGCCGCGAGGTCGGTCGGGATGAACTCGGAGCGGTTGTTCAGCAGCATGCTGACAGTGTCGCCCCGCTTGACGCCGAGCGCGTTCAATCCGCCGGCGAGGGCCTTGACCCGGGTGTCCAGGTCGTTCCAGGTGAGGCTTACGCCTTCTTCCTCGGAGATCAATGCGGGGTGGTCACCCCGCTTGGCAACCGATTCCAGGAATGCTTCATAGAGATTCCTGGAGGCCGGCTCATACCCGGGTCCTCCGTCTGCCTCGGTCAGCGCGGTGGTATGCACTAGAACTCTCCTCTTTCTCTACGACGATTGCTACCGATAAAGCGGGTGCAACGGCAATCTAGCGGACATTGAAGCCTTCGCCCGTGAACCTTCCTATGTCGTTCGAAAGTCCTATGAAGAAGAGACCGATCACCAGCGCGAATCCGATGAAGCCGGCGCGTTCCATGACCGCGAACGGAACCGGTTTGCCCCGCACCTTTTCCACGATGCTCCAGAAGATGTGGCCGCCGTCCAGCGGCAGGAACGGGAAGAGGTTGATGATGCCCAGTGAAAGGCTGATCAGGGCGACGAGCGTGAGTGCCTGGCGCCACCCGACGTCGATCGCCTGACGGGTCACTTCGTAGCTGCCAGCCACCCCGGAGAGCTGTTCACGCTTTTCCGTCTGGTAGATCTGGGCCAGGGATGTGACCGTCTCCGAGGTCACGTACCACATGAAATCCACGGAGATCCTGGCCGCTTCGATCGCTCCGGGATCTACGGGTTGCGTCCCGAAAGCGAACCCGAGCCGGTTTCGCTCGACCTGCGCGTCGTAAACCGGGATGATTTCTAGGGTCTGCTGCTGTCCGTCGCGTTTCACCACGACGGTGGCGGGGGTGGTCGCCTCGCAGCCGTCTACCGGCTTGCCGGCACAGGCGTGGGAGTTGATCTGGTCGGCGATCTCGGTCTGGCTGCCGGTAACCCCGTCGATCGACACTATCTGGTCGCCCGGCATCAGCTTGCCGGCCGCCGGCGTGTCCTTCGTGATCTGGTCGACGTTCGAACTCGGTTCCTGGATGCCGAAGGCGAGGAAGAAGAAGATCAGGAAGGCGATCACGATGTTGACCGCGGGACCGGCCCCGATCACGACGATTCGTTTCCAGACCGGCTGCTTGTAGTAACCGCGTGGAGCGACCTCGGGCGGCAGTTCCTCGTCCGGATTCATGCCGGTGATCTTCACGAAGCCGCCCAGGGGGATCATGCCGATGCCGTACTCGGTCTCCCCCCGCTTGATGCCGAGGAGCTTCGGCGGGAAGAAGAGGTAGAAACGCTCGACCCTCATGCCGACCGCTTTGGCCGCGACAAAATGGCCGGCCTCGTGGAGGATGATCAGGGCGCTGAAGGCCAGGAAGGCGAGGAGGAAACTCACTGAGACTCCAACCCGCCGACCAGTTCCCCCGCGCGCTCACGGGCAGCTTCGTCCACGGCGAACAGTTCGCGGAAGTCCCTTGCCGGGCCTGAACCCACATCGTCAAGTGCCTTCTCGATCACTTCGG
This sequence comes from Solirubrobacterales bacterium, assembly GCA_051305975.1. Taxonomy (GTDB): domain Bacteria; phylum Actinomycetota; class Thermoleophilia; order Solirubrobacterales; family 70-9; genus 67-14. Next base: position 23,018 of record JBPPMI010000240.1, on the reverse strand, counting down.
CGATCGCGGTGAATTCGATCCTTCCCTCGAGGAAGGCTGCCACCGCCACCTCGTCGGCGGCGTTCAGGACGCAGGGCGAGATCCCGCCCTTGATGCCGGCTTCGCGGGCGAGGGCGAGGCAGCTAAAGGTCTCGGGGTCGGGTTCCTCGAAATCGAGCGAGCCGACGGAGGCCAGGTCGAGCCGCTCCACGGGCAGGTCCAGCCGGGCCGGGTAGCCCAGAGCGAAGCCGATCGGGACCCGCATGTCGGGGTAGCCGAGGTGGGCCAGGGTGGCGCCGTCCTTGAGGTCGATCATCGAGTGCACAATCGACTGAGGATGCACCACTACGCTAATCCGTTCGTAAGGCACGTCGAAGAGCAGGTGGGCCTCGATCATCTCGAAGCCTTTGTTCATGAGCGTCGCCGAATCGATGGTGATGCGCCCGCCCATCGCCCAGGTCGGGTGGTCGAGGGCCTGTTCGACGGTGATGCCGCCCAGGTCGGTCCGGCCGCGGAACGGCCCTCCGGATGCAGTGAGGACTATCCGTTCTACTGCGTCTGGTGATTCACCGTCGAGCAGCTGGAAGATCGCTGAATGTTCCGAGTCGACCGGCAGCAGCTTCGCGCCGGTCGCCCGCGCGAGTTCCGTCACCAGTTCGCCGCCGACAACGAGGCTCTCCTTGTTCGCCAGCGCAACATCGATCCCCGAGGTGAGGGCGGCGATGGTCGGGCCGAGGCCGGCCGCGCCGACGATTCCGTTCAGGAGCAGGTCCGGCTGACAGGCACCGATCAGTTCCCGGGAAGCGGCTTCACCGGCGAGGATCGTACCGTCGAATGCCTCGGCCGCCTCGCGGGCGGCTTCTTCATCGCGGATCGCCACGTACTCGGCGCCGCATCCCCTCGCCTGGACTACCGCTTCCTGCCAGTTGCTGCCGACGCAGAGTCCCACGGCCTCGAGGTCGTCGCGGCCATTGATGATCTCGAGCGCCTGAGTACCGATCGAACCAGTCGACCCGAGGACTGCCACTCGTTTCATCGTGCCACCTCGATCCGGATCAGTAGACAAGGGCTATGGAGACGTAGTACCCGATGACCACGGTGAAGAAGACGGCATCCAGGCGGTCGAGCAGGCCTCCGTGCGGACCGAAGATGCTACCGGCGTCCTTTGCCCCGAGATCGCGTTTGATCATCGACTCGAACAGGTCCCCCACAGGGGCCAGCAGGGCCACGGCTGCGCCGAGGATCAGCGCGTCGGAGCCCGAAAGCCAGTCCTGGTAGAGGCCGGCGCACCAGACGCCGAGGATGCCGATCAGGATGCCGCCGATCAGGCCTTCGATCGTCTTGTTCGGCGACAGTTTCGGGGAGAGCTTGTGGGCACCGAACATCCGGCCGAAAGCGTAGGCGCCGGTGTCTGCGGCGAAAGTGCCGACCAGTACGTCGACCAGGAGCGCACCGCCGTGATCTGGAAGTTCGCGGAGCAGGACCACATGTACCAGCGGGATGCCGATCCAGAAGAGGCCAAAGATCGTGATCGCCATCGAAGTGGTGACGTTCTCGCGCTCGTCACGTGCGGCGGCGAATATGAAGAGCAGGAGAAACGGAGCGGCCATCAGCATCAATACGTTGAACGCGGTACCGAGGTAGGCCGCGGCGATCATGCCCACCAGGCCGATGTAGGCCACGTAGACCAGCGGGCGCGCCGGCGCCGACATAGTGAAGAATTCCCTGAGGCCGAGCAGCCCCACAATGGCTATCACGCCGGCGAACCAGGGTCCGCCGGCCACGATGATCGCGATCGCGAAGAGGATCAGCGGGATTGCAACGACCACCCGCTTCATGGTTTCGTTCACGATGCCGCCCTCCTGCCGAACCGGCGGGTCCGCCTGCCGTACTCTTCGAGCGTTTCGGCGAAGGCCTCACGAGAGAAGTCGGGCCAGAGCTCGTCCCGGAACACGAACTCGGAATAGGCGCACTGCCAGAGCAGGTAGTTCGAAATCCTCTGCTCGCCGCTGGTGCGGATCAGCAGCTCGGGGTCGGTCATGTCCGGCGCGTAGAGGCACTGCCGGAACTCTTCCTCGGTGGTGCCGTCGAACTTGCGCGCGGCGTCGATGATCTCCGCCCGGCCGCCGTAGTTGAAGGCGATGAAGAAAGTGATCGTGTCGTTGCCGGCGGTCAATGCCTCGGCTTCGTCCATCTGCTCGGCCAGCTTCGGCGAGATGCCCTCGCGCCGGCCGATGAACCGCATCCGGACGCCCTCCTCATGGAGTTCGGGTGTCTCGTTGACGATGCGATGGGAGAACATCTCCATCAGTGCGGAAACTTCTTCTGGGGAACGTGACCAGTTCTCGGTGGAGAAGGAGAACACTGTCAGTTCCTTCACACCGAACTCGACGGCATCCTTCAATCGTGCCTTGACCGTGTCGGCCCCGGCGCTGTGCCCGTCACGGACTGGCAAGTTCCGGTTTTCGGCCCAACGGCCGTTTCCGTCGGTGATGATCGCGACGAACCGGGGTGCGCTCAAACCTCGAGGATTTCCTCTTCCTTGCCTTTCAGCAGGGAATCAATCTCTCCGATTTGCTCGTCGGTCAGGTTCTGGAGTGCGGTCTCGGCGCGGCGTTCGTCGTCCTCCCCGGCTTCGCCGTCCTTCTTCAGGTCCCGCAAGTCCGACATGACGTCGCGACGAACGTTGCGGATCGCGATCCGGCCGTCCTCGGCCACGCCGTGGACGACCTTGACGAGTTCCTTGCGGCGTTCTTCCGTCAGATCGGGGATGTTCAGCCGGATAACGTTGCCGTCGTTCGAAGGGGTGAGTCCGACGTCAGACTCGAGGATCGCCTTCTCGATGTTGCCGACGACACCTTTGTCGTACGGCGTGACGGTCAGGGTGCGGGCATCGGTGGTCGAGACGTTCGCCATCTGGGCGAGGGGCGTCATCGCTCCGTAGTAGTCGACCGTGATGCGATCGAGTAGATGGGGAGTCGCCCGCCCGGTGCGCACGCTGGAGAACTCGCCACGGGTCGAATCGACGGATTTCTCCATCCGTTCCCGGGCGTCTGTGAGCAGGTCGTCGATGATGGTCATTGGGCAGGTGTCCCTTCGTCAGGTCCGCTCGAGCGGACCAGGGTTCCGACTTTCTCTCCGGAAACGATCCTATCTATGTTGAGCTCGTCCGCCATGTTGAAGACGTAGATCGGCAAGTCGTTGTCCATGCAGAGGCTGAGCGCCGTCGAGTCCATCACTTTGAGGCCCCGTTCGATCGCGTCGCGGTGGCTCAGTTCGGGGATGAATGTCGCGTTCGGATCGGTCGCCGGATCGGCGTCGTAGACCCCTTCGACGCCGTTCTTGGCCATGAGGATCGCCTCCGCGTGGATCTCGAGAGCCCGCAGGGCAGCGGCGGTGTCAGTGGTGAAGAACGGGTTGCCGGTGCCGGCGGCGAAGATCACGATCCTCCCCTTCTCCAGGTGGCGCATGGCGCGGCGCCGGATGTACGGCTCGGCGACCTCACGGACGTCGATGGCGGAAAGGACCCTCGTGTACTGGCCGTGCTTCTCCAAGGCGTCCTGGAGGGTGAGTGCGTTCAGCACCGTGGCCATCATGCCCATGTAGTCGCCGGTCGCCCGGTCCATGCCCTGGGCGGCACCGTCGATCCCTCGGTAGATGTTGCCGGCGCCGACGACGATCGCGACTTCGACCCCCCGGCTGCGGATCACTCCGAGCTGACGGGCGATGCGCTCGACTTCGGCAGGGTCGGTGCCGAAGTCGAGGCCACCCATCAATGCCTCACCCGAAAGCTTGAGAAGGATCCTCCGGAATTTCGGCTCGGCTTCGTCGGGCATGGCGGTGAGCCTACCGGTGCTTACTCGCCCACCCGGAATACGGAGAAGCGCGAGATGACGATGTTCTCCCCGAGCTTGGCCACCGCGTCCTGGCGGAGCTGCTCGATCGTCTTCGAATCGTGCTTGTCGACGTTCACGTGCTCCTGTTCCATGAGGGCGCGTTCCTTGGCCCACTTGGCGACCTGTCCGTCGACGATGCGCTCGACGACGTTGTCGGGCTTGCCGTCTTCCTTGGCCTTCTCCTCGAAGACACGTCGCTCGTTGGCGATCTCTTCCTCGGGGATGTCCTCGGTGGCGACGTGCGTCGGGGACGCAGCGGCGACATGGAGGGCCACGTCGTAGGCGAAAGCCTGGAAGTCCTCGTTCCGGGCCACGAAGTCGGTCTCGCACTGGACTTCGACCATTGCGCCCACCTTCTTGTTGGCGTGGATGTAGGAAGCGACGACGCCTTCACTCGTGCCACGGTCCGCACGCTTGGCGGCCGAGGCCTGACCCTTCACGCGGAGCAGTTCGACGGCACGGTCCATGTCACCGTTGGCCTCATCGAGGGCTTTCTTGCAGTCGAGCATGCCGGCGCCGGTCTGCTGGCGCAGTTCTTTGACGTCTGAAGCCGATGCTGCCATCAGGACTTCTCCTCCGTGCTCACGGCTTCGGCGGGCCCTTCGCCCTCTGCCGATTCCTCGGTGGATTCAGCCTCGGCGTCATCCGGGACGGCCTGAGGGTGCGGGGCGTCGTCGGCGACGGCCTGAGGATGAGGTGCATCGTCGGGAACCGCCTGCGGGTGCGGGGCATCTTCCTTGATCGCCTGCGGGTGCGGGGCGTCAGCGGGCACTGCCTGCGGGTGCGGGGCGTCTTCCTTGATCGCCTGCGGGTGCGGGGCGTCAGCGGGCACTGCCTGGGGGTGCGGCTTTTCCTTCGGCGGAGCCGGTGCGGCGGCGGCTTCAGCCTTGGCCTTGTCCTCGGCCTGCTTGCGGGCCTTCTCCTCCGCCTGTTCCTTCTCGATCGCCTCACGGCGGAGCTTTTCTTCTTCTTCACGCTTCTTGCGCTCGGCGTCTTCCTTCTCGCGACGGGCCTTTTCTTCGGCCTGGCGCTTCTCTTCGATAACTGCCCAGGCGCCGGCGCCTTCCTTGATCGCCGAACCTACGGTCGAGATGACCAGTTCGCACGAGCGGATCGCGTCGTCGTTGCCGGGCACGACGTAGTCGATATTGCCGGGGTCGCAGTTCGAGTCAACCAGAGCGATGATCGGCAGGCGCAGGCGGGTTGCCTCGCGCAGCGCGATCTCTTCGGCCTTGAGATCCATGATGAAGACGGCATCCGGGACACGGTCCATGTCCTTGACTCCGCCGAGGGCGAACTCGAGCTTGGTGCGTTCGGCCATCATCTTCATCCGTTCCTTGGTCGGGAGCAGATCGATCTGCTCGGTCTCGACCAGGTCGTTCAGCTCGTGGAGCCGCTTGATGCGGGCCGACGAGATGTTGAAGTTCGTGAGGAGTCCGGGAAGCCAACGACGGTTGACGTACGGCATGTTCGACTCTTCGGCCCAGTTCTGGATGACGTCCGAGGCCTGCTTCTTGGTGCCGACGAAGAGGACCTTGCCGCCACCGGTGGTCAGCTCGCCGACGAACTGGCGGGCGTTCTCGAGCATTTCCTCCGTCTGGAGGAGGTCGATGATGTGGATCCCGTCGAGTTCACCGGCGATGTAGCGCCGCATGTTCGGGTTCCAACGACTGGTCTGGTGGCCGAAATGAACTCCGGCCTCCAGCAAATTCTGGATTCCAACTTGAGCCATGCTTCTCCTTGAATGGTGGTGTATCGCGGATCCCCCGGCGCTCTGCGGAGACCCTCAGACGAGGGCAGGAGCCGAAAACGTGACTCCGAGGGGTAGTGAATTGGTTGGACGAGCAATTGTAGAGGGATGAAACGCCTTTCGGTCTACCGCCTTGGCGGGCGGATCGGAACAACAAGATTGTTCCGCCCTCCCGCAGAGTTCAACGTCTTGAATAACTACGTCCAAATTGACATTCCCTTCGGGAAAGCCAACTTGGATGTCCTGGTCTAGACCTTGTTGCCGCGGGCTTGCTCCAGGGCGGCCTGCAGGTCTGCTGGCAACGGCGATTCGAACACCTTCTCTTGGCCCGTAGCCGGGTGTTTGAAGGCCAGTCTTGATGAATGCAGGAACGGCCTCGTCAGGTCGTATCTCTCCGGTCCTCCGTAGGTCGGATCGCCGACCAGGGGATGCTTGATCGCCTCCAGGTGGACCCGGATCTGGTGGGTCCTCCCCGTCTCCAGGCGGACCTCGAGCAGGGAATCGCGGCGGAACGACTCCCTGACCTCGAAATGGGTGGTCGCCTCCCGCGGTGCGGCGCCGTTCACGGCCATCCGGTGGCGCTTTCGGGAGGCGCGGCCGATCGGGGCGTCGATAGTGCCGGTCCGGGAGCGAAACCGTCCGTCGGCGAGCGCGAGGTAAGTGCGCCCGACCTCCCTCTTCCGGATCATCTTCTGGAGGGCGGCATGGGTCTCATCGTCGCGTGCGACCACCATCAGCCCGCTGGTGCCTCGGTCGAGGCGATGGACGATGCCGGGGCGGTCCGGCTCGTTGCCCCCAGCCAGCTCCTTGCGGAGCAGTTCGACCAGGGTCACGCCATCGTGCGAAGGGGCCGGATGGACCACCAGGTCGGCACCCTTGTCGACCACGATCAGGTGATCGTCACGGAAGACGATGCCGTAAGCCCCGGGGACCGGCTCGGTCATGATTCCTCCCGGCCGTCCCTGAGAAGCGTGAAAGCGAGCGCTACGACGCCGACGGTGATTGCACAGTCGGCCAGGTTGAATGCCGGCCAGTGCGGCAGGGAGATGAAATCAGTGACGTAACCCAGGCGGATGCGGTCGATCAGGTTGCCCGACGCCCCTCCGAGGATGAGGCCGCCGGCCAGCCAGGTCGCGCTGCGGCCTGGTGCCGCGGCGACGAAGACTCCCAGCGCGACCAGGGCGACCAGACTGAGGACTATCACGAAGACGCCACCTCCGCCGGCCAGGCCGAAAGCGACCCCGTCGTTATGGACATGGGTGAATTCCAGCGGGCCGAGGACATCCACCGTGGTGCCACGTTCGATCCGGTCGATCACCGCTGACTTGGCGGCCTGGTCTGCGACCACGACCCCCGCGGCCACGACGAGTGCCCAAAGCAACTGGCGCCTGCGGGTCAATTGATGAGTCCGGGGATGATCGCCTGCGCGATCAGCAGGAGGATGACGCCGACCATCGGACTCAGATCGAGCTGCATACCTCCCGCGCCGACCGGCGGCAGCATCCGCCGGAAGATGTTCAGGTACGGATCGGTCGTCTCCCGGACGAACTCGAGCACCGCACGGAGGGCACGGTTGTCCGGGACCCTCGGGATCCACGACATCAGGATCCGGACGAAAATCAGGATTATGTAGACGGTGAAGAGCGCGCTGACGTAGGCCGCCACGTCCCCCCGGGTAATTGCCAGTACCGGTTCCAAGGTCAGCCTTCCCGCATCCGGTCCAGGGAGGCGAGCGCAGCCCGTTCGAAGGCTTCGGCGCCACCGCTTGCCGCGAGGGCCTCGAGTCCGGCTTCGGTGCTGCCACCGGGCGAGGCGACCGCGACCTGGATCTCGAACGGTGTGCGGCGCTTGAGGAGCTCGGCCGTGCCGGCAAGCGTCTCGGCGACCATGGTGAGTGAGTCTTCGGGGTCGAGCCCGTCCTCGATGCCGATCTTTGCGAGGGCGTCCGCGACCACCGCGAAATACGCGGGCGAGCAGCCCATGACCGCGGTTGCGGCGTCCATCAGGTTGTCTTCGAGCTCGACCACCTTGCCGAGCGAGCCGAGCAGCGAGAAGCCGTCGGCGACGACAGCTTCATCGCTGTCCGCGGGCCGCGCGACGGCGATTACGCCCCTGCCGGTCTCGACCGCGAGGTTCGGCATGAGGCGCAGGACATTCGACTCGGGGAACTGTTCCACGAGCCGCGCCAGTGCGGTTCCACCGAGCAACGACATTACGGCGCGCGGTGCAGGCAGCGACTCCGCCACTTCGGCGAGGCCCTTCGGCTTCATCGCCAGAATGATGAAGTCGGACCCTTCGACGAGGTCTTCGTTGGTATCGACCGCCTTGCCCCCGACTTCGGCCGCGAGCGCCGTCGCCCGGCCCGATCCGGAGTCGGTGAACAGCATCTGGGACGGTGCCTGCCCGACCGAAGCCGCCCAGCCACGGGCCATGGCCGCAGCCATGTTTCCGGAACCGATGAACCCGACGATCATGCGCGAACCTTACTCAGTCAGGACTCCGTGCCTAACCCGCCAGAGAGTGATCAGGACTGGTTGAAGAAGCCTTTGTCGATCAGCCTGGCCTTCTCTTCGGCCGAGACTTCGACGTTCCGAGGTGTAAGCAGGAAGACCTTGTCGGCGATGCGCTGCATCCCGCCGTCCATCGCATAGGTGAGACCGGACGCGAAGTCGATCAGGCGCTTCGAAAGCTCGTGGTCGGTCGTCTGGAGGTTGAGGATCACCGGCACCTTGCGCTTGAACTGGTCCGCTACCTGCTGGGCGTCGTTGAAGTTCCGCGGGATGACCAGGTGGACCTGGACGTCGTTGTCGCCATCGCCGACCGAGCGCAGGACACGGCTCGCGCCACCTCCACCTCCGCCTCCGCGAGGTGCGGGGCCGGGGTCGTCGTCGGAGAAGATGTCGTCGATCTCGTCGTGACGCGCCCTCCGACTGGTCGGCAGGCGACGGACGTTCGCTTCGCGACTGCGCCCGCGATCACGGCGGGGCTCGTAGTCCTCATCTCCTTCGAGGTACTCGTCGTCGTAGCCGTCATAGTCGTCGGCGTGGTCGGATTCTTCGGCCAGGCCGAAGTAAACGAGAGTGCGGTGCCAGGAATCACGTAGTGCCATAAGTAAGCGGTGTTTTCTTCCCTCGGGAGACGAATCCTCCCGATTATGTTCGATTCAGCCGCTTTGCAGCGAATTCACCGGAATCGCGGTCAAGCCCTTGCAGTCAGTGAAGCCAGGCGATTCCGGCCTGGCGCCCGGTCTTACCCGCATCACGCCGATGCGAAAAGAAGTTCTCTTCATCGCAATGGGTGCAGATGCCGGCAGAGTCGACCCGGTCCACCCCGGCCCGGTCCAACTGCCGGCGTGCCACTTCCGGGAGGTCGAGGTTCCGGCCATCCCGCAGGCCCGGTCCCAGATCCGCGAAGGCGCCGAATACCTCTTGGCCCACCTCGAAGCAGCAGGGACCGATGCCCGGACCGATCGCCGCGTCGGTGGCGCCGATCCGTTCAGCAGCCTCGGTGACGATGCCGGCCGCCAGCCCGCGCCAACCGCAATGGAGCATCGCGAGCCCACCCGGACCGGTCATGGCGACCGGCAGGCAGTCGGCCACGAGTACGAGCATCGGGAGCCCCGGGGTTTCGGTCAGGTGGCCGTCGGCGTCAGCCGGAGGCTTCCCGGGCTCGAGAAAATGGGTCGCCACCTGTCCACCGTCATGGAAGCAGAGTTCTGCCCCGTGGACCTGGCGTGCCATTGCCATCCGACGGCCATCGATCTCGAGTGCGTCAGCGAGGCGTTGCCGGTTCTCGATGACCGCGGCCCGGACGTCGTCGGTGAGGATTCCGAGGTTCAGCGAATCGAACGGTGAAACGCTCACCCCGCCGGTCCTCGTGGAAAAACAGGCTTTAGCCGAGGGCAGGGTCGCTTCCAGCCAGCGCAGGCCGCCGGCCTCACGCCAGATCAAGTCGGCCCGCTGGCGTCGATGTAGGCCTCCGCGGCTTCCACAGCGATGGCGAGCTCGGCTTCGATTCCGTCCACACCCTCGTCGAGTTTCGCCCTGAGGGCCGCGGTGAGCCCGATTCCGATGGCCGGCCCCTGGGGCAACCCGGCCAGTACGAGGTCGTCACCGGTGATCGAAGGCTTCACCGTTGCCCATTCGTCGAGGTACCGGTCCAGCCACACGGCACCGGAAGCCCGGTTCACCAGGAGTTCCGCCAGGGACAGGCGACTGGCGACCGTGACCGCGACAAAAGGAGACTCGGGCATTTCAACCGGGACCTCGGGTGTCCGGCCGAAGAGCGACTCGTTGGTCGCATCGCCACGCGTGACCCTGCCGTGCCAGGTCGCCGATCCGAGGATCCCCACCGCCCTGGCCGCGAGTTCGAGGCGTTCGGGCGGGATCTCGATCAGTCCCCAGAGCGTGAGCAGGTGAAACGCTTCGATTCCGGTCCGCTCGGATGCGATCAGCTCGAACTCGTGGTCCGTGCGCTCCCTCGAAACCGTGCCGAGGTCGACGTCGGACAGCAGGTCCGCGGTCGCCGGGTCGAGTGCGAAACCGAACCGCGCGGCGTATCGGGCAGCACGAAGGGCCCGGGTGGGATCGTCCGCGAAGGAGAAAGGATTGAGCACCTTCAGCACTCCGCGCGCCAGATCCGCCCGTCCGCCGTGAGGATCGAGCAGGTCATCGGGCTGGTCCAGCGGAACGGCCATCGCGTTGATCGTGAAGTCACGGCGGGAAAGGTCCTCTCCGATCGAAGCCGGGGTGACTTCGGGCAGTGATCCGGGAAACGGGTAGGTCTCGTGCCTGGCGCTGGCCACGTCGATGCGGCGTCCGTCGACCATGGCTTCCGCCGTGCCAAACCTCTCGTGGACCAGCGCGTCATCGGCGAGGCCCGTTGCGAGTTCTGCCGAGTCGCCCTCGGTGACGAGGTCGATATCGGTGATCTCCCGCCCCGCGAGTACGTCGCGCACGGCTCCACCGACCAGATAGATCCGGCTTCCTTCCCGGCTTTCGGCCGCGAGGTCAAAAAGCAGCGGCTCGCTTTCGACGAAGGTCGTTAGACGGCTTATGTCACCCGGTGGACTGTCTTTCATGCCTGTACTCCCCTACCATGATCCACCCTGCGGATGAATGCCGACTTTTCGACACCCGAGGTTCCCGAACCCCGCCCTCCGTGGTGGCAGCAGCCGAAGAAGATGGCGGTCATCCTGATTGCCGGAGTCGTTGTCCTGGCGGGCGGCCTGGCGATTGCCTACGGCCAGCTGAAGCGCCCTGACGACGTCAGTAACGAATCGGTCCCATTCGTCAAGGGGGAGCCGCCTGCGGCCAAGCCGAAAGCAAAGACGAAAGCGAGAACGGTCGACTGGCCCACCTTCCGTTACAACCGCCAGCGCACCGGATACCTGGCGGATCAGGACATCAAGCCCCCGTTTCAACGGGTGTGGCGATACGGCGACCAGCCGCTGCTCGAGTTCCCGCCCGCGGTCGTCGGAGACGCGCTGTACTTCGTCGACAACGACGGGTACGCCTACGCCTTGAAGACGAAAAACGGGCGGCAGATCTGGAAGCGGAAGATCGCGTCGCTGAACGCATCCACCCCCACGTACGCCAAGGGCGTCCTTTACATCGTGAATCTCGAGCCCGGCCAGGTGCTGGCGCTGAACGCGAAGAACGGCAAGCAGATCTGGAAGAAGTCCCTGCCGTGCCGCTCCGAATCCTCGCCGGTGGTCGTCCACGACACCGTCTACTTCGGCTGCGAGGACAACAACCTGTACGCGCTGAAGGCGAAGACAGGCAAGGAGATCTGGACCGCGGGCGTGGCCGGGGCGATCAAGGGTGCCCCCGCTTATGACGATGGCACCCTCTTCGTCGGCGACTATGGCGGGGCGATGACCGCGATCCGCGCCAAGACCGGCGAAATCAGATGGCAGAGCCAGTCCCTCGGCCCGGGACTCGGCCAGCCCGGCACCTTCTATTCGACTCCGGCCGTAGCCTACGGCCGGGTCTACATCGGCAATAACGATGGCCGGGTCTACAGCTTCGATGCCGAGAACGGTGACCTCGCCTGGACTTTCTCGACCGGTGACTACGTCTACTCGGGTCCGACGGTCGCCAAAGTCCCGGGCACCCCTCCGACCGTCTACATCGGCTCCTTCGACGGCAACGCCTACGCGCTGAACGCGAAGACCGGCGAGGCCCGGTGGACCCACGACATGGGTGGCCGTGTCATCGGCTCGCTCTCGGTGATCAACAAACTCGTCTACGTCTCGACCTTCGACGGCACCAACACCTACGGGCTCAGCGCGAAGACCGGTGCCCGGAAGTACTCGTTCCATACCGGCGCCTACATGCCGGCGGTCTCCGACGGCGAGAAGCTCTACCTGGTCGGGTACTCGAGCATCCACGCGATGAAGCCCGTCACCGAGAAGAAACTGAAGGCCGACCGGGAACGGAAGGCTGCCGCGGAGAAGAAGAAGGCCTCCGCGAAGAAGACCAAAGCCAAGAAGGACTCCTCGAAGGCGAAATGAGCGACGAGCTGGCGCGACGGGTGGCCCGGCGGCGCCGGCAGTTCGAGCGCCAAAGAGCGGTCAGACGCCGAAGAAGAGTGCTGGCGACCGTAGTACTGGCGGTAGTGGCGGTCCCCGTTTTCCTGATTGTCAGCGGGGGTTCCGAGAACGCGCCGGTCGCGCCGGTGGAAGCCTCCGTCGGTGGAGCCCAGCCGGACGCGTCATGGAAGCCGAGCAAGGCGCCGGTGCCGATCCTCATGTACCACGTGATCGGCGACGTGGCGGATGGTGCTTCGCTGCCGGCCCTCTACCTCTCGGCCGATGACTTCCAGGAGCAGGTGAACTGGCTCGACCGGCACGGATATACCGCGGTCACCCTGATCCAGGTCCAGGATGCCTGGTTCGAAGGGGCCACCCTCCCGGAGAAACCGGTGGTTCTCTCGTTCGACGACGGCTACCTGGGGCAATACACGGAAGCGATGCCGATTCTCGAAGAGAGGGGCTGGGCCGGGCAGCTGAACCTCAAGGCCGAGGGGTCGGATCTCTCGACTACCATGGTCCGCAAAATGATGGACGCCGGCTGGGAGGTCGCCGCCCACACGATCAACCACCTCGACCTGACCACGCTGTCCGGCGCACAACTGGAAGACGAGATCAGTGGCTCCCGGCGTTTGCTCCAGAAGGAACTGGACAGCGACATCCCCAACTTCTGTTATCCGGCCGGCAAGTACGACAACGAAGTGGTGAAAGCGGTGGAAGCCGCCGGATTCCGTGGTGCGACGACTGTCGACCCGGGCATGGCCGAACGCAGCGAACCGTTCGAGCTGAAGCGGATCCGGATGAACCAAGGTGACGGAGCAGACGTGCTCGAAGCCGACTTGGCCGCCTGGGGCTGATCCGGCATAGGGTCTCGCCGCCTTGTATCCGCGCGAAGCGTGGGTCAAGACGTCCAAGGCGACCGAAGGCGCGTCCCGTTCCTTATGTTCGGACCGGCACGCCGTGAATCGCCAGGTGCTGCTTGGCCTGTTCGACCGTGTACTGCCCGTAATGGAAGATCGAAGCGCAGAGCACCGCGTCAGCCTTGCCATCGGTGATCGCCTCGACGAGGTGTTCGAGTTCCCCGGCACCTCCCGAGGCGATGACCGGCACCGCGGTCGCATCGGCCACGGCAGCAGTCAGCTCGAGTTCGTATCCGAGGTTGGTCCCGTCACGGTCCATGCTGGTCAGCAGAATCTCACCGGCGCCGAGGCGGGTGGCCTCGACCGCCCACTCGATCGCGTCCCGCCCGGTCGGCTTACGGCCACCGTTGAGGAAGACCTCGTAACGGTCCCCCACCTTTTTGGCGTCGATCGCAACCACGACGCACTGGGAACCGAAGTTCTCTGCCATCTCGGTGAGTAGATCCGGCCGGTTGAGGGCGGCGGAGTTGACGGCGACCTTGTCGGCGCCGGCGTCGAGCACGGCCTGCGCATCCTCGACCGAGCGGATTCCCCCGCCGATCGTGAACGGGATGAAGACGTTGTCGGCGGTGCGCCGGGCCAGCTCGACGATCGTGTCCCGGCCCTCGTGGGAGGCGGTTATGTCCAGGAAGACGAGTTCGTCAGCGCCAGCCGCGTCGTAGCGCTCGGCCATCTCGACCGGGTCGCCCGCGTCGCGGATGTCGATGAAGTTCGTGCCCTTGACCACCCGGCCGTCGTTGACGTCGAGGCAGGGGATCACGCGTTTCAGGTCACTCATCGTCAGCCAGCGCTTCCAGGGCTTCGGCGACTGTGAACCGGCCTTCGTAAAGGGCCTTGCCTACGATCACGCCTTCGACGTTCGCCGGGGCCTCCGCGGCCAGTTGACGCAGATGGTCGAGGGTCCCCACGCCACCTGAAGCGATGACCGATGCCTCGGTCGCGGCGGCGACCCGGGCGAGTTCCGGGAGGTTCGGGCCGGTCATCATGCCGTCGACCTCGATCGGGGTGAAGAGGAACCGCTCGACGCCGCGGCCGCTGAGGTCAGTGACCGCGTCGGCCACGTCCACTCCGCTGCTCTCGGTCCAGCCGGCGAGCGAGACCTTCCCGACACGCGCATCGACCGAGACCACCACGCGGGATGCTCCGTGTGTCTCGAGAATTTCAGCCAGGAATTCGGGATCACGGAGTGCCGCGGTGCCGACGACGACGCGGGCCGCCCCGGCCTCGAGGATCAGGCCGACCGCTTCGGTGCTACGCAGTCCGCCGCCGACCTCGATCCCGCAGTCGACCGCGGCGGTAATCCGTTCGATCGTCGCGAGGTTCTCGATGTCGCCCTCCCGGGCCCCGTCGAGGTCGACCACGTGGATGTACTCGGCTCCACCGTCGGCCCAGCGTTTGGCGGCGTCGACCGGATCGTCGTCATAGAAGGTTTCCTGGTCGTACTCGCCCTGCTGAAGGCGGACCGCCTTGGCGTCGAGGATGTCGATCGCCGGGTAGAGGATCACGAGTCGCCGTCCCTGAGGTCGGTGCAGATCTTCGAGAAGTTCTCGAGCAGGAGGAGGCCCGCGGTGCTCGATTTCTCCGGATGGAACTGAACCCCGTAGGTGTTGCCCCGGGAAGCCACGCAGGCGAAGTCCCCGCCGTATTCCGAGATGCCGAGTACTTCATCGGGTCCCGGCGAAGGCACGAACGAGTGGACGAAGTAGAACGGCTCCCCCGGCCTCAGTCCGTCAGTGAGCGGCGACGGCTTCTCCCAGGCGACGGAGGCCCAGCCGATGTGCGGGACCTTCCGTCCGCCGGCGGGAACCTCCACGACGTCACCGGCAAGCAGGCCGAGCCCTTCCGCGCCGCCGAGCTCGACCGAACGGTCGAAGAGCAGCTGGTAGCCGAGACAGATCCCGAGAATCGGGGTGTTTACGCTGGCGGCCTGCTTCAGCATTCCGTCCATCTCCGTTTCGCGGATGCGGGCCATCGCCTTGGGGAAGGCCCCGACTCCAGGCAGGATGATGCCGTCCGCCGACAGGATCTCCAACCGGTCGGCAGTGACCACCGTGTTGGTTCCGACCCGTTCCGCGGCCTTCTCGACCGAGCGCAGGTTTCCCATCCCGTAGTCCAGGATGGCGAGGACCGGCGCGGCGGTACTCAAGAACTCAGCGTGCCCTTGGTGCTGGGCACGCCCTTCTCGTCAGGATCGATCGAGACCGCGACCCTGAGTGCCCGGGCGAAGGCCTTGAACGAGGCTTCGATCATGTGGTGGACGTTCGATCCGTAGAGGACCTCCATGTGGAGAGTCATCTTCGATCCGTTTGCGACGGCCCGGAAGAACTCCTCCGTCAGTTCGGTTTCGTAATTCGCGATCGAGGTGACCGGGATCTCCCCGCGGAACACCGAAAGCGGGCGTCCCGAGATGTCGAGCGCGCAGGAAGCGGCAGCTTCGTCCATCGGCACCACAGCCGAGCCGTAGCGCCGGATCCCGTAGCGGTCTCCGAGCGCCTGGTCGATCGCCTGGCCGAGCACGATGCCGACGTCCTCCACCGTGTGGTGCGAGCCCGTCTGGAGGTTGCCTTTCGCCTGGACCGCCAGACCGACGTTCGCGTGGCGGGCGAGCAGGTCCAGCATGTGGTCGAAGAAACCGACCCCGGTGTGGGCCGCGTACTCCGAGCCGTCGAGGTCGAGGGTGAGCTCGATCTCCGTCTCGTTCGTCTTCCTGGTGATGCTCGCCTGTCTACTCATTGCTCGCTCGTTTTGGCTCGTCGTGTCGCTGATTTTCCATGCACCGGCAGCCCTTCTGCCCTGGCCAGCGCGTCGAGCGGGCCGGCAAGGCTGGTGGCAGCGGCGACGTCCAAGCTTACTTGCGCGGTCCGGCGCCGGAACGTGGAGGGAGAGAGTGGGCCGAAACTTCTACCGGTGCCGCCCGTGGGCAGGATGTGGTTCGAGCCGGCGATGTAGTCACCGAATGCGGTGGCCGAGAACGAACCGATGAAAACGCAGCCGGCGGTGCGGACCCGTCCGGCCAGCGCGGCCGATCCGTCGTCCATCAATTGAAGGTGCTCCGGCGCGAACTCGTTGGTCAGGTCGACCGCGACTTCGGCACTCGGGGCAATGACAGTGGCCAGGCGGCAGTCGAAGACGCTCGGTTCTTCTGCCGCTACCCGTTCGACTTCTTCTTCGAGCCGGTCGAGCGCTCCTTCGTCGGTCGAGACGGCCACCAGCAGGCTCTCCTCCCCGTGTTCGGCCTGGGCGCAGAGGTCGAGGGCCGCCAGGCCGCTATCGACCGTTTCGTCGAGGACGACCATCAAGTCGGAAGGACCGGCCAGCGAGTCGATCGCAACCTCGCCGAACACGGCCTTCTTCGCCGCCGTGACCCAGTCGTTGCCGGGGCCCGCGATCACGTTGACCGGCCGGATAGTCCCGGTTCCCCGGGCCAGGGCGAAGATCGCCTGGGCTCCGCCCACTGCGTAGATCTCGTCGACGCCGCATATCGCAGCTGCGGCCAGGGTCGTCACGTTGATCTTCCCATCGGCTCCGGGAGGTGCGACCAGCACCAGCCGCTCTACGCCGGCCACCCGTGCTGTGGCACAGCCCATGACGACGGTCGACGGATAGGACGCGCGTCCACCCGGTGCGTAGATGCCGGCCGCGGCCACCGTGACCTCGCCCACTGTGACCGTCTGGCCCTGTGGAAGCTCAACTGTCCTGTCGCCCTCGCCCAGCTGGGCGGATGCAACGGCGGAAACGTTCTCGACGGCAAGCCTCAGAGCAACCTCGACTTCTTCGTCGAGGTCTTCGAGCGCATCTTCGGCTTCGTCGAGCGAAACGGCAACGGTCGAGACCGGCGAATCGGTCGCATCGAACTCGTTGGTCAGCCTGACCAGGGCCGCATCGCCCTCGTCGGCCACCGCTTTCGCGATCGCTGAGACGTCGACCGGATCGGAATCCTGGCCGAACCATTCGCGGATTCCGGCAGACAGTTCTTCCGGCGCCGCCCATTGAAGACGGCGGATTCTCACCCGACCGCCTCCCGCAGGCGATGTGTCAGGGAGTCGATCTCCTCGGAACGCAGCTTCCAGGAAACCTGGTTGGCCACGAGCCGGGCGGTGCATCCGACGATCTCGTCGCGGACTTCGAGGTCGTTTTCCTTGAGGGTGCGGCCGGTCGCGACGAGGTCGACGATGCCGTCAGCCAGGCCGACCAGCGGTGCCAGCTCGATCGAGCCCTTCACCTCAACGACTTCGACCTGCTGGCCGTTCTTCTCGAAGTACTGCTCGGCGATCCGCGGGTACTTGGTCGCGATCCTCATCATGCCGAGGCGCCGCTGGTGCTCGGCCGGGCCTTCGTCGCCCCTCTGGGTGGCCAGGACCATGCGGCAGTACCCGGCCTTCAGGTCGAGCAGTTCGTAGATCTTCCGGTCGGCCTGTTCGAGCAGGACGTCCTTGCCGGTGATGCCGACGTCGGCGGCTCCGGCTTCGACATAGGTCGGCACGTCGTAAGGACGCATCGTCACGAGGACCAGTTCGCCGCCGTCAAAGACGAGCGAGCGGGAATCGCCCCTGACTTCCGTCGTCTCGATGCCGATCTTGTCGAGCAGGTCGAGGACCTCGTCGAGCAGGGCACCGCGCGGCACGGCCATCTTCAGCGGCCCTCCAGGTGTCTTCAGTGAATCAATCACGGGCGCGGCCCTCTTCCAGCTGGGCCTTGTGGATCAGTTCGAGATAGAGGGTGAACCCGGCCGCCGGCAGGTCGACTCCGAACTTGCTCATCAGGCCGTCGTATCGCCCGCCGCCACCGATCACTTCGCCGACCGCGGGGTCGTACACCTCGAGGATCGAGGCGCTGTAGTAGTCGATGTCGCGCAGCAGGCCGAGATCGACCTGGACCCGGTCCGACCCACCACGTGCGGCGATGGCTTCACAGGTCTGCTGGAGGCTGTCGAGGCTCGCTTCGAAGGCCGGGCCACCCATTCCGCGGGCCTGCCCGATCACTTCCGGGCCGCCGCGCATCTGGATCAGCTTCACGAGGCAGGCAACCTGGTCGTCGCTCAGGTCCTCGGCTGTCTCGAGTTCGAGTTCGAGGCCGACGATGTCGTGCGAGGCCAGCCGGGCGGAAGTGCTCTCGACCAGGGCCGGATCGGCCGAGAAGTCGGACAGGAGGCACCGCCAGAGGTCGGCCTCGCCGAGCCCGATGACCGCACGGTTCAGTCCGACCGCATCCAGCGACCGGGTGAGGACCTCGACCACTTCGGCCGTGCCGTCGGCGCCGTTCACGCCGATCAGCTCGATTCCGGCCTGGCCGAACTCGCGCAGCTGGGCGCGCTGCGGCGTGATCGCCTTGTAGGCATTGGCGATGTAGCTCAGGCGGTAGGGCGGTTCGAGATCGCCGAATCGGGTAGCGACCAGTCGCGCGATCGGGATCGTCATGTCCGTGCGCAGGGCCAGCAGCTCCCCCCGGTCGTCGAGGAAACGGTAGGCCGGGGCGACATCGTCGCCTCGTTCGACCACGTCCGCGTATTCGATCGTCGGAGTGCGGACCTCGCTGTAGTCGAAGCCTTCGAACACGTCGAGCAGCGCCGTGTGCAGACGGCGGAGTTCGCGCATCTCGTCCGGAAGCACGTCCCGGGTACCTGGCGGGATCGGGTGGATCATGGCCGGCTCCTAATCCTCGACGCGCTCGATGTGGGCACCGAGCGACATGAGGCGGGCTTCGATGTTCTCGTAGCCGCGGTCGATCTGGCGGATGTTGCCGATCTCCGAAGTGCCTTCCGCCGCGAGGGCAGCGATGAGCATTGCCATTCCGGCCCGGATGTCGGGGCTGTCGACCCGTTCGCCGTGAAGCTGGCTCTTGCCGGAGACGATCGCGCGGTGCGGGTCGCAAAGCGTGATGCGGGCGCCCATGGCGACCAGTTTGTCGACGAAGAAAAGGCGGTTCTCGAACATCTTCTCGAAGATCAGGATTTCACCATCAGCCTGGGTTGCGAGCGCCAGGGCGATCGAGGTCAGGTCGGCCGGGAAGGCGGGCCAGGGGCCGTCCTCGATCTTCGGGATCGCCCCGCCCTCGTCCGGCTGGACGACCAGGTTCTGGGAAGGCGGCACGATCACGTCGGTTCCTTCGATTACCGACTGGAAGCCGAGACGCCGGAACTGGCGCCGGATCATGTAGAGGTCGATCGGCTCGACATCGTGGATGCGGAGCTCGCCGCCGGTGGCGGCGGCAAGGGCCATGAAGCTCGCGATCTCGATGTGGTCAGGCGTCACCCGGTGCTCGGCGCCACCCAGCTTGTCCTGACCGGAGACGATCATCACGTTCGAGCCGATGCCGGAGATCGGGGCGCCCATCTTCACCAGCAGGCGGGCGAGGTCCTGGACGTGCGGTTCGGAGGCGGCATTGAGGATGGTGGTCTCGCCCGAGGTGAGTGCAGCGGCCATCAGGGCGTTCTCGGTGCCCATCACCGACGGTTCGTCCATGAAGATCTCGGTGGCGCGCAGGCCGCCGGGAGGTGCGGTCAGTTCGATCGAGCGCTGTCCACCGACCCGGGCGCCGAGGTCGCGGAACGCATCGAGGTGCGCGTCGAGGCGCCGGCGGCCGATGAAGTCTCCGCCGGGAGGCGGCATGTGAACCACGCCGAAACGGGCGAGGAGCGGGCCAGCCAGCAGGAACGAGGCGCGGATCGCGGAGGAGAGTGCTTCGTCGAGGGTGGTGTCATTCACGTTCTTCGCGCAGAGACGGACCGTGTTGTCTTCGACCCATTCGACTTCGACCCCGAGGTTCACCAGGAGTGCGATCTGGGCTTCGGTGTCCCGGATGCGGGGCACGTTGGCGATCACCACTTCCTCCTCGGTCAGGAGGCAGGCAGCCAGGATCGGCAGGGCCGCGTTCTTGTTGCCGGCGGCAGTGATCTCTCCGGAGAGCGGAACACCGCCCTGTATGACGAACTTTTCCATAAGGTTTTATCCCCGCAATTAGACGGTTTTCTTTTGACCGGATCCGGGGCGATACGACCCGACCGAAAGCCGGACTAGGGTAACACCGCACATGGCACGGACTTCAACACGCTCGAGGCGGGGCAAAAGCTCCCGCAAGCGCCGCGGTCTCAAGATCACGATCGGCCTGATGCTGGCCGTGGTCGTCCTGATCGTACTGAACGCGTTCGCCCTGAACAACGAGACCGAACAGGCCTCGCTGACTGTCGAAGGCGCGACTCTGGTCAACACGACATCCGGATCGCTCCAGGTGCTCGATACCGGGGCCCCCCAGGCGAGCACCGACAGCATCGCGACCGGTGACGGGACCGCGGTGGAACCACTGCCGATCGTCCTCATCCACGGTTCCGGCGGTGCGATCAACTGGTGGGACGACCTGGTCCCGCTGCTCAGCCCGACGAACCGGGTGATCGCGATCGACATGCTCGGTTACGGCGGATCGGCCAAGCCCGATTCCGGCTATTCGGTCGAATCGCAGGCCGGGCTGGTCGCGCAGGTACTGGCCAGCCTGGAAGTCGACCAGGCGGTGGCGGTCGGTCACTCGCTCGGCGGCAAGGTGGTAACGGCGCTGGCCGAGGAGTCGCCCGACCTGGTCGCGGGCATCACGATCATGGACACCGGACCGGATTCGAGCTTCGGCACCCTGACCGGTACCGCGAAGATGGTCCAGATGCCCCTGATCGGTCCGGCCCTATGGCGGATCAGCCCGGACTTCATGGTCGAGAAAGGCGTGTCCCAGGGTTTCGCGCCCGGCTACGACGTTCCCGACAAGTACGTTCAGGACATCCGGGACATGACCTATCCCGCGTACCACGATTCCTTCGAGCTGCAGGACGAATACACCGACGAAACCCCTTTGAATGAGCGCCTCGAGCAGACCGGAAAGCCGCTGCTGATCATCTTCGGGGCCGAGGACCAGATCTTCAATTCCCGCGAAGCCCTCAGTGCCTACGCAGCGATCCCCGGTGTCCAGACGAAACTGATCGAAGGCTCGGGGCATTCCCCGCAGGTAGAGAAGCCGCAGGAAACAGCCAACGAGATCCTGGCCTTCACAGAGTCGCTAACCCCAAAGCCGGAACCAAAACCGAAGCCCAAGCCTAAAAAGAAGAACAAGCAGGGCGACGGCAAGCAGCAAGACGGCAAGAACAAAAAGCAGGCCATCCAGAAAAACGACTCCGGCTCGAGGAAGCAGAACCAGCCGGACTCAAACGTTGAGCAGAACAACGAGTCAAAGAACCAGAACCCGAACAAGTAGTCCAGGCACCCAACGTGGTGTCTGCGATTTTGGTTCAAATACTTCAGCTAACGCAGACACCTGCCTAGATGGACCCGCGTGTCCAGCCACAAAGCTCGAGGTGGGCCTTCACTTTCTCCATGGACCGGGCGGGCTCTCGCTTCAGCATCCCCCAAGTGAGTCTGAGCACCACGTAGCCACCTAGCCGGAGGTCGGAATCCTTGTCACGGTCTCGTTCGAACCCGTAGGGCGCATCATGATCCTGGCCACCGTCCGTTTCGACTATCAACCTGAACTCGAGCCACAAGAAGTCCGCCTCATGTTTGCCCACCCGCCCAGCCACGAGTCGGTTCACTTGAGGTTCGGGTACCCCGTGCCTGCGACATAGCCAGAGCATCCGGGCCTCCAGTTTGTTTCGGGTCAAGGCGACCTGGGGGTCCCAGTCGTCGATGATCCGTCGGAGTTTCGCGAGGCCTTTCTTGCCGCGAGAGCGATCCATCACCGCTCGTAGCTCTTCGAACTTCAGGCGACCGAGGCGGGCGGCCTCGTGGAGCAGGGCCCGTAGCTCTCCGGGCTGGACCGACCCGGCTATGTCTACGAATGTACGGGCCACGGTGGTGATCGGAATTCCGGATCGGACGGTGATTTCTGTTTCATCGAGACGCCTGGTCTCGTGGATCTTCAACGTTCGAATGCGTGAACCGTTTGCCTCGACCGCGTGTCCCGTAGGGCGACTGTATGCCTCACGTCCCGCCTCGAGACGTCGCCCGATGCTGGATCGACGGGTGACTTCCGTGGCGCCCGATCCCGCAAAGCCCCACGCTTCGACCGCACTCATGTGGGAGAGCACGCTGCCTTTCCCCGCGGCCAGTACCCCCGCCATCCATATGGTCTTCCTGTCGAGTTGCCGGCCGGAGGTTGAATAAATGCCTTGATAAATCCGGAACAGGTGCCCAGTCCTGCTGCGCTCCTTTATCGCTCCATCGCTCAATCCGGCGGCGATCATTTGCGAGCGGGAGATGACGCCGTTCTGACTCGCACCCATATCGAGAATCTGGTCAGTTAGTAGTCGCGATCTGGAATCCACGTCGACAGCGTGGTTCCATGTCAGTCACCAAACCAGACGATGCATCAACGCAAGTGTCTGCGACTTTGGTGCAAATACTTCAGTTATCGCAGACACCCGTGGGATGCCTATTACTTGAAGTGGCCTCCTGCTTTTGCCCACTCCAGGACCTCTTCTGTTGAATCGAAGCCGTCTGCGATCACGGCCCCGTCGCGGTGGTGGACCAGGTAGTACGCGTTCTCGTTCAGCTCGGCTCCCGTCTGGGCACTGACCGGGGCGATTCCTTCCGGTACCTCGACGGCGTTCCAGATGTGCCAGTCGTTCTTCTTCATCAGCCACGGTACGACGTGCTCGAGCCGGTCGAAGGTGGCACCCAGGTTCCGCTTCGGCTGGATCAGCCGGTACCCCTCGCTTTCGAGTACCTCGGTGCCGCACCAGTCGCATCTACCTTTTTTGGCCATGCGACCATTGTGACTGATCGGGGGAAGCACGGAAATTGCGACTTTCGTATTGATGTCGTCCACCTTCTATGCGAACATACGTTCGTATATGGTCATTTCTGTAATCCTGCCGCTTCTCGCCCTTCGAGCCGCGCTCGGGAAGGCCCAGAACCGGCTTCTGGAGCCGATTGCGCTCGCTCCCCAGCATGACGCGGTCCAGATGG
>JBPPMI010000239.1:0-5895 GCA_051305975.1 Solirubrobacterales bacterium | reverse complement strand
GATATTCCCCGCCGCTTTTCCATCTCCATCCAGTCGGTGGTCGTCGCCTTGCGCTTCAGTTTTCCCTGCACCGAGCCGGCCTCGTGCAGCGCCTCGCCATAGAGCAGGAGCTTTTCGGTGAGGGTCGTCTTGCCCGCGTCCGGGTGGGAGATGATCGCGAAGGTGCGGCGGCGCCCGGCCTCCTCGAGCAGGGGATTGCCTTTCGCGGTTCGGTCGATCGGTGTGGAATGGCCGGAAGCGGTCACGACCTTTCAGGGTAGACGGTCAGAACGATCCGGGCTCCGGCTGCGGTCGCGAATCGGGTTGAACGGTTCCGCCATGGGTAGATTGCACCGATGCCCGCCCTTGTCCTTGGTCCGATCCTCCGCTATGCCGATCCGAACGAAGCCACCGTCTGGGTCGAGACCGACGAGGCTTGCGAAGTCGAGGTCCTCGAGCAGAGCACCACGACCTTCTGCGTGGCCGGCCATCACTACGCGATCCTGATCCTCGAGGGCCTCGAAGCCGGCAGCGACTATCCCTACAGCGTCAAGCTCGACGGCCTGCTCGCCTGGCCGGAGCGTGGCATGAGGCAGGGCCTGATCCGCACGCCCACCCGCGAGGACGACCTCCGCCTCGCTTTCGGGACCTGCCGGGTGGCGGTGCCCCATGAACCTCCATACACGCTTCCCAAGGAAGAAGATCCGGAGGGGAGGGAGGTCGATTCACTCGCAGCCCTTCAGATACGGATGGAAGACACCCCCGAATCCGAGTGGCCGGACGCTTTGATGCTGATCGGGGACCAGGTCTACGCCGACGAGGTTTCCCCGGAGGTGGCCGAACGGATCGAGAAGCTCCGGCCGAACGGCGAAGGCGCCGGCGAGGAGATCGCCGATTTCGAGGAATACACGTGGCTCTACAACGAGAGCTGGTCGGATCCGGCGATTCGATGGCTCCTGTCGTCGCTGCCGAGCGCGATGATCTTCGACGACCACGACGTCACCGACGACTGGAACACCTCAGGTTCCTGGATTCGGGAACAACGGAAGAAGGACTGGTGGCGGGAACGCCTCATCGGGGCGTACATGTCCTACTTCATCTACCAGCACCTCGGCAACCTTTCGCCGGAGGAATTGCGGGAGGATCAGGTCTTACGGGAGATCCGGGAGCATGAAGGTGACGCCGAAGACGTTCTGCGTGAGTTTGCCGAGCGGGCAGCCGATGAAGTCGCCGGGACACGCTGGAGCTTCGTTCGCCACTTCGGCCGAACCAAACTCGTGGTACTCGACAGCCGCGGGGGAAGGCTCGTCGACGACGACTCCGACCGGCGCATGCTGTCGCAGGAGCAGTGGCAGTGGGCGAAGAAGGAGATCACCGGGGACGTGAAGCATCTCCTGATCGCCAGTTCGCTGCCGGTCCTGATGTCACCGGGCCTCCACCACGTTCAGGCCTGGAACGAGGCACTTTGCGCGGGGGCCTGGGGGAAGTGGGCCGTTCGGCCATCCGAACAAATCCGCCGCATGATCGACCTCGAACACTGGGCTGCCTTCCAGCAGTCTTTCCGCGACCTCACCGAGCAGATCCGTTCGGTCGGTGCCGGTGAGCGGGGAGAGGCGCCGGCCTCGATCATCATGCTTTCCGGAGACGTCCACCACGCCTATGTTGCGGAAGCGCAGTTCCCCGAGGGCAGCGGCGTGACTTCGGCGGTAGTGCAGGCTGTCTGCTCGCCGATGCGGAACCCCCTCGACACGAAGGAACGCCGGGTCATGAAGGCCGCACTCAGCAAGCCCGGAGCGGCGATCGCCCGGTTGCTGTCGCGCTCGGCCAGGGTCGCGCCTCCCGCGCTCCGGTGGGAGTTCGTCGACGAACCGACCTTCGACAACCAGGTGGGGATGGTGATCACCGACGGTGCGAAGTCGAGGATCACTATCGAAAGGACCGACCCGGAAGACTGGAAGCGTCCCGGGTTCAAACTGAGCCTGGACCACCCCGTGACCAGGTACTGAGGAACAAGGATCGGGACGCGCCTTCGGTCGCCATAGCCGCCTCAATCGATCAGTCGCTTGGTTAGCTGGCGTACAGCGATCCGCCACATGACCAACGCGAAGGCGACCAGGCCCAGCAGTCGCAGGATGTCAACCGACTCGAAGCCGAACGCGGCGCCCCGGACCAGCTCGACCAACTGGTAGAGCGGATTGAACTGCGCAGCGATCTGGAAGCCCTCGGGCAGCTGGTCGATCGGGAAGAAGGTCCCGGCGACCAGGAAGAGTGGGGTGATCACCACCGTCGTCACGTAGTTGAACTGGTCGATCTTGCTGACCGTTCCGGCTACGGCGATGCCGAACGCGGCGAAACCGCAGGCGGTGACGAAACCGAACAGGGGTACCAGCAGCATGCCCCAGGCCGGGTCGAGGCCGAAGAAGAAACAGACGAGCAGGGGAAAGCAACCGAAGATGCCGGCCCGGAGGGCCAACCACAGCACCTCCGCCGTGACCAGTTCCTCCACGTCGACCGGTGCCGCCAGGATCGCGTCGTAGGTCCGCTGGAACCGGTGCTTGACGAAGGTGCCGAACATCGCGGGCAGTGCGCTGGCGAAGATGACCGCAGTCGCGACCATGCCGGTGCCGACGAACTCGATGTAGTCGACCCCGTCGACGTTGGTGACGATGGTCGTGCCGAGGCCGAGGCCGAATGCGAGCAGATAGATTGTCGGTTCGAGAAGGCTCGAGAAGGCGGTTGCCTTCCAGAAGGTCCGGAAGTTGGCGACCTCGCGGCTCATCACGCCCATGATCGCCGCCGGTTCCAGGCGCCTCATGCGGTCCGGGTCCTTGCTCATTCCGCCTCCTCGCCGGTCAGCAGGACGAAAACGTCCTCGAGCGTCGCGGCGCGCCAGACGGCCTCTTCGGGGATGAACGTGTGGCTGTCGCGGTCGGCCCCGACGATCGCCACCGCCGGCCCGGCCGGGCGGGAGCGGAGCCCGGCCTCATCCGACTGCGACCGGACTTCGGCAAGACGATCGGGCGGTCCGTAGACCTCGGCGGTGAGGACACCGGCGTGCTCCGCAACCAGGTCGCTGGGTTTGCCGCGCGCGATGATCTTGCCGTGGGCCATCACCGCAATGTCATCGGCCAGGCGCTCCGCCTCTTCGATGTAGTGGGTCGACATCAGCACGGTCTTGCCCCGGCTCCGGAGATCGTCGATCAGCGTCCACATCTGGGTCCGGATCTGGGGATCGAGTCCGACGGTGGGTTCGTCCAAGAGGATCAGGTCCGGATCGTGGATCAGGCCGCGGGCCAGCAGCATGCGTCGTCGCATGCCACCGGAGAGTTCATCGACGGCATCCTTCCGGCGGTCGGTCAGCTTCGCGAGTCCGAGCGCCCGGTCGACTGCGGCCGGCACATCCCCGACCCGGTACAGCCGGGCCGAGACCTTCAGGTTCTCCTCGACGGTCACGTCGACATCGAGGTTGTCCAGCTGCGGAACTACACCCATCTGGGCGCGCGCAGCCTTGCTCTGCTTCGGCAGCTCGTAACCGAGCACCCTCAGGTCACCGGAATCGGCGATGGCCTGGCCCGTGAGCAGCCGCATGGTGGTCGACTTGCCGGCCCCGTTCGGGCCGAGCAGCCCGAGGCAGACGCCAGCCGGCACATCAAGATCGAGACCGTCGACCGCGGTGATCGACCCGAAGGTCTTGACGACGTTGCTCAGTTCTATGGGGCAATCGGAGGGGGAGTCGAGAGGCACGCACTCAGGTTAGTGGGCGAGCCCCTCGGATAAGCTCGGCGAAACCGTCCTGTCTGAAAAAGTAACGGGCTATGGTGTCTTGATCCACGCCCCGCGGGGATACATGGCGGCGAAACCGTAAGGAGGAACTTGAGAATGAATGTCACCGGAGTCGACTTCACGATCGTGCCGATCCAGGACTTCGAGCGAGCGAAGGAGTTCTACGGAGAAACGCTCGGCCTCGAGAAGTCGAAGCAGTGGGGCGACATGCCCGCACAGGAGTTCGAGACCGGCAGCCTCACGATCGCGCTGATGCAGCCCGAGGCGTTCGGCCAGACCTTCGCGCCCCACAACTTCCCGATCGCTCTCCACGTCGACGACGTGGCCGAATCCCGCGCCGAACTGGAAGGCAAGGGAGTTTCCTTCGCGGCCGACACTATCGACTCCGGCGTCTGCCACATGGCGTTCTTCAGCGACCCGGACGGCAACGCCCTGATGCTGCACAGCCGGTACGCGGACTGAGGGAGGACGACATGGCTGACCTGGTCGACTACCGGCTGGAAGAAGGCGTGGCGCCGATCACCATGGACGGCGGCAAGGCGTACGCCTTGTCGATCGACACGCGAAATTCACGAAGAATTCGACCGGGCTGAAGCGGACGAGGCGGAGGTCGTGCTCACCCTGATCGAGAACCGGCCTATCCGGGTAACTCCGGGCCGTGGAGGGCAATACGCGAGAGAAAGCTGAGAATCACTGGTTGTCCGGGGCCGCCGATGTCAGCGGGAAACTGCTCATCGTCGCTCTGGCGGTGGTCGTCACGCTGCTCTTCGTCTGGTCGCTTCGCGCAGTCGTCATACCCATCTTCCTGGCCCTGCTGATCGCCACCCAGCTCTCTCCGGCGGTGGCCTGGCTGAAAGCCAGACGGGTCCCGCCGGGTCTCGCCGTCGCTTCCGTCGTACTCGCCTCGATCCTGGTCTTCGCCGGTGTACTCGTCGGCATCGTCGGTCAGTTCATAGGTGAGCTGGACGGACTCGGCCAGCAGATCTCTGATGGTACGGACGATGCCGCCGCGTGGGTCGCAAAGAACTCCGGTCCCCTTGACTGGAGCCGCGCCGACGTCGACAGGGAGATCGACAATCTTGGTGAGCGTTTGGAAGACAGCCGGGACTCGATCTTCCGGGGTTTCCTCGGTGGCGCCTCCGCGATCGCCGGGATCGGAGTCGGTGCCCTGCTCGCATTTGCTTTCCTGATCTACATGCTGGCCGACGGCGGAAAGTCGTTCCGCTGGTTCAAAGCACGCTTCGAAGACGAAGATCTCGGCGACGCGTTGGGACGGGTCGGCATGCGGGCCTGGGACACGCTCACCGACTACGTGCGCGGGGTGACGCTGGTCGCGACTTTCGACGCCATCCTGATCGGGGCGGTTCTCTTCCTGCTCGGGGTGCCGCTCGCCGGGGCTCTCACTGCGATGGTTTTCGTTTTCGCGTTCATTCCGATCATCGGCGCCTGGGTCTCGGGGGTCATAGCCACCCTCGTCACTCTGGCCGGCAACGGGTTCGAGGCGGCGATCGTTGTCGCGGCGGTCTCGCTGGCGGTCCAGCAGCTAGAAGCCCTGGTGGTGGCACCTCAGGTCTACAGACGGATGGTTCGCCTGAACCCGATGGTCACCCTGGCAGCGGTCGCCACCGGGACGATCCTCGCCGGCGTGCTGGGCGCGTTCATCGCGGTCCCCGTGACAGCGACGATCTGGGCATCAATCGAGGAGTGGCGGGCCATCCGCAAGGGTCACGCGGCCCCACCGGGCAGAGACGCCGTTCCCACGGAACCGGCTCCGTCCGAACCGGAACCCGCAGCCTGACCTGGCCGGGCATGCGACGATGCCCGCATGTTCGATCCCCTGACTGCCGGAGCGGCGGAACTCGCGCGTGCGATCCGGAACCGGGAGGTCGAAGTCGGAGCCGTCCTCGAAACACACATCTCCCGTATCGAGGAAGTCAACCCAAACCTGAACGCGCTCGTCACGCCGATGTTCGATCAGGCAAGGGCGCAGGCGAAGGCCGCCGGCGAACGCATGGCAAACGATGGGACCGCTGACTTGCCACCGCTCTTCGGGGTGCCGGTCACCGTCAAGGACTGCTGGCCCGTCGAAGGAATCCGGTTCACTGCCGGCTCCTGGTTCATGCGGGACAACGT
>JBPPMI010000238.1:0-10740 GCA_051305975.1 Solirubrobacterales bacterium | reverse complement strand
CCGTCGCGGGGTCGACCCCGCATCCGACGAACTCGTCGGGCGCTACCGCGAGGCATTCGTGGCTTACGCCGGCGCGACGAGCGCGGCGACTGCGCCGGCAACTGCTCGGTCGGGGATCTGGCGGTCGACGTCGAGATCACCGAAGCGGAAGTCAAGGACACCGCCGACGGTGCTGTGTTCAGAGCTCGAGATCGTGAAGGTCGCGGACGAGAACTGATTCGCCGGCAGCACGTTTCAGCTGAAGAGCGTCGCCCCCGGCGGCCCCCTTCGTTTGCCCACACCCGATTGTTGAACAATGCCCGGTCTGTATCTATAGTCATGCGACATGGCGGTCAATCGTTCATCCACACCCGCAGCCGCCGGCCTCGCGTTCCTGATTTTCGTCACGCTCTTCGCCATCTCCGGATCCCGGGACGCCGCGGCCTCACCGAAGCCGGCCGACGCCGAGGTATCCTCTTCCGGGGCGAAGCGCCAGGTCGTCATGCTCGGCCTCCGGCGCCGCGGCAAGCCCCAGGTTTTCGCAGCCCGGGTCTCGAATCCGACCTCTCCGCAGTACCGCGAGTTCGTCACCCAGGATCAGTACCGGGAGCAGTTCTCGGCGACCGCCGCCGACCAGCGGTCGGTCACCCGGTTCCTGACGAAACGCCGGGGAGTGCTGAGCCTCAGGCTGAACCCGACCCGCACCGCCGCCCTGGCGATCGTCAAGGAACAGGCTGCCTCCCGCCTCTTCTGCGTCAACAGCAACAAACCCCTCCCCGCCCGCGGCCTTTGCCGCCCGAAGGCCCTGCGTGGTGCGGTGCGTCAGGTTTCGGCCGGCGAAGTTTTCCAACCGGCCAGGAAGAAGCGGCCGGTACCAACCACCCTTTCGAAGAACACCGGAAACCCGAAGGGCTGCAGCGGCGCACTCGCCAAAGGAACCTTCACCCCGAACCAGATGTCGACCGCATACGGAGTTGACGCTTTCAAGGATCGCGGGCTCGACGGATCCGGAATCAGGGTCGTCACCCTGAGTTCCCAGATGGTCGACCCCGCCGCCTTCAAGGCCTGGGCAGGATGCTTCGACCAGCCGGCCCCGAAGGTGAAGCAGTTCGCGATGCCCGGCCCGAACGCGGGGACCGCACCTGAGGAGACCTACCTCGACGTCGAGGCCCTCGCCACCCTGGCCCCGAACCTCGAACGGATCACCCCGATCTACGTGCCCCTCGACCAGGGGTTCAGCAACTCTTTCCTGCTCTTCATGTTCGGTGCCCTCGATCCGTCGAAACAGGACGGCAAGCTGCCGGACGTCCTTTCGATCAGCGACGGGGTCTGCGAGGACCGGTACACGAAACCGGAGCTCCAACTCGGGCAGCGGCTGCTCGCAGAGGCTGCCGCACTCGGGATCTCGACGATCTCGGCGGTCGGCGACCTGGGGTTCCAGGCCTGTTTCACCAGCGCCAGGGGCACCGACTATCCAGCGAGTTCGCGCTTCACCACCGGGGTCGGCGGAACCGAGCTCTTCCTCAACAAGCACAACACGATCCTGGGCCAGAGGGTCTGGTCGACGTTCGCGACCGCCGGCAGCGAGAGCGTCGGCACCGGTGGCGGCCCCAGCCCGACCTGGCCGCGGCCCGGCTTCCAGACCGGCACGGGGATCACTCCGCGGATCCAGTCGGGCAGGGCCACCCGCCTGACTCCCGACATCGCTTCGATGGCTTCGTTCGTTCCCGGGATCTCGACCTACCAGGAAGGTGAGTGGGGCCTCGGAGGCGGAAACAGCACCGCGACTCCGCTCACCGCAGCCATCGTCGCCCTGACCCTCCAGCAGGAGGAGAAGGCCGGACGCCCCGCCCTCGGCTCGCTGAACCCGTTGCTCTACCAGCTGGCCCGCGGGCCCGCTTACGACTCGATCTTCTACGACGTGATCAAAGGCACCAGCTCGACGAAACCGAAGGTGCCTGCCGCGAAGACGCCGGCAGGCGGAGCGGCGCAACGCGGCTACGACCTGGCAACAGGCCTCGGAACGCTCAAGGCAACTGCGTTCGCCGAGGCGGTCGCAGCATGGCCGCCCTCACCCTGAAGGGCCCATCCGGGCGGGTGTCTGCGTTAACTGCGGCATTTGCTCAGAAATCGCAGACACCCGGGCTGATGGGTGCACTCAAGCCGTGATGCAGTCCTCGACCGCTGCCGTGTCCCCGGTGTCGGCCGTCGGATCGATGCTCGCGACGGCGGTGCCGACCTGAATCACCTCTCCGTAGCTCTCGGCGACCGATGCCGTGATGTCTGCGTCTTCCTGGGTTTCTTCGAAGCTGATGGTGGTGCGGCCACCGCCGTAGTCGATCCCGATCGTGCTGCCGCTGGTGTTCGAAGACTGATCCTTCGCATCGATGCCTTCGGACTGGAGGCAGGCAAGAGCGTCATCGAAGGTCGCGGCCTCTCCGCCGGCCCCGGATTCTTGCGAGGTCTCCCCGGCTTCGGTGTCAGTGGTCGCCGGCTCCGAAGTCTCGGTGGAAGCGTCACCGCCCGAGGAACCTTCGTCGTCATTGCCCCCGCATCCGGCGGCGCTGAAAGCGAAAACACCCAGAACCAGGACCGAAACCCACAATGACGGACGAAACCAGGCGTTGTCTCCCATTGCCGGGTTCTATCAGAGCCCGGACCTTTCAGAGCCCGGAATCCGATTGGATTCCGCCAAGATCGGGTATGGGGTCCAAATGGAACGGGATATTCGTACCGACCGGCCCTCGTGTCGGTCTCTCCTCATTCTGCCCCTTGCGCTGCTTGCCGTACTGGCGTTCTCATCTACCGCGCACGCGGTCATCGGGTTGGAGAACCTCGAAGCGTCGCCCTCGAACTCGGCTGCCGGTGCAAAGTCGGACTTCGGCATCCACCTGGATGTGACCGCTCCGGGCGATCAGCTTCGCGATCTGACCGTCAGCCTGCCGCCCGGTCTCTCCGGCAATCCCCAGTCCGTGCCGAAGTGCCCGGTGGCCGAACTCAACGCGGACAATTGCCCGGCCGAATCGCAGATCGGGACGACCAGCGTCGGACTCACCGCGGCTTCCCTGATCCCGTTGACGATTGAAGGCAGCGTCTACAACGTGGTTCCCGGAGAAGGAGAGCCGGCCCGCCTGGGAATCGTCCTCAGGCCGCCCGATCCGACCGAGCTCGTTCTTCCCCCGATCATCCAGCAGGTCGAAGTCGGCCTGCGTCCGGACTTCGGTCTCGACACGGTCCTTAAAGACCTCCCCCGGAACGCCCGTCTCCTCAGCCTCATCCCGGTCCCCATCGCTATCAATTCGGTCGACCTCGACCTCGACGGCAGCTTCATGCGCAACCCGACTTCATGCGGGACACAGACCACGGGGTTCTCCGCCCGCTCCTACGTCATGGGCGAAGGCGATTCACCCGCGACCGGATCGGCGATTTTCGAATCGATCGATTGTGCGAACCAGCCCTATGAGCCGAACGCGAGCGTGAACATAGACGGGAACGGGTCCGAGCTGGTCACCGGTTCGCGCCCGACCGTGACCTCCGTGATCACCCAGAACGAGACCGAGGCGAACAACGAGCGTGCGTCGGTCACCCTGCCCGCCGCGATAGGCGCCAACGCCTCGCGACTCACGGTCAGCTGCCTGCCGGCCGACTTCCAGGCCGACGCCTGCGCGGCCGGCACCCAGGTCGGCAACGCCACCGCGGTCACGCCGCTGCTGGATTCGGACCTGGCCGGCCCGGTTTACGTGGTCACGAACACGAGCGGCGGATTGCCACAGCTCGGCGTCGACCTGAAGGGCACCCTCGCGCTCAAGCTCCTCGGATCGACGGCCGTAACTGAAGGCCGCATCCAGACGAACTTCGAAGGTCTGCCAGACCTTCCGCTTTCGAAGTTCGAACTGACCTTCCCCGGAGGCCCGGACAGCCTCCTCGTGGCCGCCGGAGATGTCTGTGCCGACGACTCGACGTTCAACGTCGACTTCCGTTCACAGGCCGCCCAGGAGCTCAGCCGGACCCTGCCGACCACCGAAGTCGGCTGCCCCACCGGCGGACCGGGCGGCCCGGATGGCAACGGAGGCCCGGATGGCAACGGAGGCCCGGGCGATGGTCCGCAGGCCAAGAAGCCCCAGGTGCGAATCCGGGTCAGCGGTGCCAGGCGCAAGTCCCCGCGCGTCTCGATCCGCGTCAAGTCCGGCGGCTCCCCCATGCGGACCGTCAGGGTCAAGCTCCCGGGGGTGCTCAAACTCAAGGGTTCGGCCAAGCGCGGGGTCATCGCCAAGGCCGACGGCAAACGGATTCGTGGCAAGAAGCTCATCGCAAAGGGCCGGACGCTGAAGGTGACCCGGCTTCCTGGCAAGGGAGCAAAGGTCGTCACCGTCGGGATTCGCCGGAACGCGATCAAGAAGCCGCGCAGCGTTCGCAAGGGCCCGAAGCTGACCTTCGCCCTCAAGGTCCTGAGGCCAGGTCAGAAACCGGTCAACCTGAAGGTCCGCACCAGAGCCCGAGGGTAAGGACCGGGCTCAGCCGACGATTCCGCCGGGTCCGAACTCCGGGAGGACGCAGTCGGGGACCCGCCAGGCACTGACCAGATCGCCGGCATGCGGCCGGAGTTCCTCACAGAGCGAATTGAGGTTCCGGGTCACGGCCTTGGCCCGCGTCGAGGAGATGCGGCCATGCTCCTGGTACCAGGCCCGGTGCTCGTCGATCACGCTGAGCGCGTAGAGGTCGCAGACCCGGTCGAGCATCGCTTTGGAGTTCCCGTCTTCGCACTCGTCGACCGCTCGCGAGAAGGCCTCGAGGATCTTGGTCTCGATGTGGGACCGCGCGGCGGCCAGCACGTGGTCCTGGCAGGCGTTGAAGACCACGAAGGGGTCGTAGCCCTCATCGATGTTGCTCTTGATCCGGCGGGCGACGCCGGACAAGACGTGGTCCTCGCGCCAGGCGAAGAGGGCCAGCTGGTATTCGCGGCGCTTGAGGTCCCCGTCCTCTTCGGAGTCGGGGGTGATCTCGTCCCAGATCCGACCCCAGAATTCACGGGCGGCGCTGCGTTCGACGAACCGTTCGATTACCTGTGAAGCGATGAAGCCGGCCATCCCGATCGGGTTGAGGTCGCCGAACTCCTCGCGGTAGCCGGTCAGCAGGCTCTTGGCGACGAGCTGGAGCAGCACCGTGTTGTCGCCCTCGAAAGTGGCGAATATTTCGGCGTCCGCCTTGCGGGCGTCGAACCCGGTCTTGCTCAGGTAGCCGAGCCCGCCGCAGGCCTCGCGCCCGGTCTGGAGGCATTCGATCGCATGCCACGTCGCGAAAGCCTTGACCCCGGCGGCGCTTGTCTCGAGCGCCCGGCGGGCTTCCTTGTCGGTTTCATTCTCGCTGAAGACGGCGTCGAGTTCCCGGACCAGTTCTTCCTGCTTGAAGTGGAGAGCGTATGTCCGGGCCATCAGGGGCAGCAGCCTCAGCTGGTGGGCGCGGTAGTCGAGCAGCGGGACTTCTTCGCCCCCACCGGGCGGCCCGAACTGCTTTCGACCGTTCCCGTGCCGGATCGCGGTGGTCAGAGCAACCTTCGACACGGAAACCCCGGCGCCCCCGACCGAGACCCGTCCCTGGACCAGGGTCCCGACCATGGTGAAGAACCGGCGGGTCGGGTTTTCGATCGGCGACGAATAGGCACCGGCCTCGCTGACCGAGCCGTACCGGTCGAGCAGGTTCTCGCGCGGGACCCGGACCGAGTCGAAGTACAGCCGGCCGTTGTCGACCCCGTTCAGGCCGATCTTGTGTCCGCAATCCTCGATCCGCACCCCTTCGAGGGGTTTGCCGCGCTTGTTCCGGATCGGCACGACGAAGGCGTGGACGCCGTGGCTGGTGTCGCCGACGATCAGCTGCGCGAAGACCGCCGCGGCATGGCCGTGGAGGGCGGCGTTGCCGATCCAGTCCTTCCGGTCGGCTTCGGTCGGCGTATCGATCACCCACTCCCCTGCCTGCAGGTCGTAGGTGGCGGTCGTGCCGACCGCCTGGACATCCGACCCGTGGCCGGACTCGCTCATTGCGAAGCAGCCGGGAAGTTCGAGCGAAGCGATACCGGCGAGGTACTGCTCGTGGTGTCTTTCGGTCCCGAGGTGGAGGATCGCCCCGCCCCAGAGTCCAAACTGGACACCGGTCTTCACCAGGAGCGACAGATCACCGAAGGCCAGGGTCTCGAACGCGGCGATCGAACCACCGATGTCTCCCCCGCCGCCGTATTCCGTCGGCAGGCCGAGGGTGGTCTGGCCCTCGTCGGCGAGCAGCCTGGACCACTCGAACACGCGCTTCCGGTAATCGGCCGAGCTGATCTCCGGATCGACCGGGGCGAACTCTGGCCGGCAGAGCTGTTGCCTCACGCGTTCGCGGATCTCCGCGTAATCACCATCGAGGTAGTCCCCGAGCGTGGACACACCGATCGCCCGAAGAACGTCGGTTGCTGGGGGAACGTCAGCCACACCCCGATACTACGCCCCGGCCATGTCCTTACTCCTTTTAGCGTGTATAGGTGCGGGCGCGGAACTCGCCGGCAAGCTTTCGCGGCAGCCAAGCCGGCCGCCAGCTTCGATCCGTCAACAAGCAGCCCGCCCCGCGTCCTCTCCGTGCTCCGTCTCTCTCCTGGCACTACCGGGACGGACTACATCCCGGCTCAGGGAGGTGTGAGCAGTTTGTTCGAGATCCCCTTGACCCCGTCCAGGACGCCGTTCACCGCGCCGGAACCCGGAACCTCTGTTGGTACCGAGGGGAGGTTGTTCACAGTGTCCTTGACCGCCTCGGTGACGGGCGCGACCGGATTCGGGTTCTGGGCGGGAGCCGAAGGTGAGCTTCCTGAGCCGGAGCCGCTGGCCCCGGAGCTACCGTCACTGCCGCCGGAACCGCCATCCTCGCTGCCGCCATCGCTGCCGCCATCCTCGCTGCCGCCATCCTCGCTGCCGCCACCGCCGTTGCTGCCGCCACCCTGGTCGCCGCCCCGTTCGGTCTGGCTCAAATCGAGACCCAGCTTCGCCTTGACACCCGGCCTGTCTTTCGTTTTGCCGGCGTCACTCCTGGCGCGGCCGTCAGCATCGGCCCGAGCGGTCGTGGCGACCGGGGCCGATTCGCCGGGCTGACCGGCCTGACGCACGATCGGGGATCTGTCGGCCTTCGCCGGATCGGGTGCCGGCTTGTTGGCGGGGGTGGTGCCGATCACGGTTGCGGCCGCGCCGACCGCGGCCACCTGGGCGGCTCCGCTGCCGAAGCCGATCAGGGACTGGCCGGCCTGTCGGCCCACTCCGAGCGCGGCCGCGGTGAGAGCAACCGGGCGATGCCCTGCATAGCGGCTGTTGAAGGCGCCGACCGCGTCGGCATCGAGTTGCTTCCCGGCCTCTTCGCGGAGGATCGCGAGTGCGAACTCGTGGGCCTTGGCGGGGCGGTACGAGCGGGCCGAGGTCAGGGCGTCGAAGGTGTCGGCGACGGCGATGACCCTCGCGCCTATGGGGATCTCCTCGCCGCTCAGGCCGTCGGGGTATCCGCCGCCGTCGATCCGTTCGTGGTGGTGACGGACGATCGCCATCAATTCGGGGTCGTTCAGGTCGGCCACCATCTCCGCGCCGGCACCCGGGTGGAGCTTGATCACCTCGTACTCGTCGTCGGTGAGCTTGCCGGGCTTGTCGATGATTTCGCGGGGGGTCTCGAGCTTGCCGATGTCGTGGAGCAGTGCGGCGGTCCGGATCCGCGCAACTTCCTCCGGCGGCAACTTCAGGCGTTTCGCCATGTTCGCGGCGTGTCGGGCGACCCGGCGGGAATGTCCGTGGGTGTACGAGTCCCGGGCCTCCAACGCTGCGGAAAGCTGCTCGAGTTTCTTTGCCCGCTGCTCGGTGTCGAGGCCGGAATCGGCGTTCGGGCCGACGAAGTTCTCCGATTGCCCCAGTAGTCGGTCGAAGCGCACGCTGCGGAACCAGCCCCAGATCATCAGGTCCTCGAAGAGGACGTCGTTCGATGCCGCACGGCGTTTCCAGAAAACCGAAAGTCCCTGGGAGATGCCGACCGAGAGCACCACCGGGATCAGGATGAGCAGGACGGGGCTGGTGATGACCTCGGTCATCCGCAGGGCAAGCGCCAGCAGCACCGGCAACACGACCACGGCGAATGTCACCACCAGCGAGAGCGGCAGCCTGCGCATCAAGCGATTCTTCGAATTCGAATCCATTCCGACTTTCCGAACCTTCCCGTCTCCCTGTAGTTCCTAACGGGTCTCAAGCCCCCTAAGCGTAGTCACTTGCCGGTTTGGAGGCCAAATCGCCACCAACCGGGTTCCCGGGCCCGCGAGTCGCCCTCCCTATTGTGGATTGACGATGCCTCTCTCCCACCGGCTCCCGCGACCGGAGCCCGAACACCGGTCGGGTTCTGCGCCGAACGGCCTAACGTACGAGTCGGTCTGGGACTATCCGCGTCCGCCGAAAGTCGAACGGGAACCGCGAACGGTGCTCGTCAAGACTGGTCGCATCACTATCGCTTCGAGCGAACATGCAATCCGGGTGTGCGAGACCGCCGGCGCGCCGGTCGTCTACGTACCGGTGGACGACGTCGATTCCGGGGTACTCCGGCCGAGTTCAGGCCACGCATCGATGTGCGAGTGGAAGGGCCCCGCCGCCTATTTCGACGTGATCGCGGAAGGTGAGGAGATACTCCACGCAGCCTGGGCCTATCCGCGGCCCTGGCAGGGCTTCGAGCGGATCACCGGCCATCTCGCCTTCTATCCCGGTCTGGTCGAATGCCGCCTCGCCGGAGAACTTGTCCGGCCCCAGCCGGGCGGCTTCTACGGCGGTTGGGTCACCGACGAGATCACCGGCCCGATCAAAGGCACCCCGGGCAGCCAAGGCTGGTAAAACTGAACAAACCCTTCTTGTCCCGAAAGGACCCCCGTGGCTGATACACCCGATGCCGTTGTAGGAGAGATGAACGATGAGAGTGACGGCCGGAACACGGCAGACGGCTGCCCGGTCGCGCACGACCGCGCCCCCGAGCCCGTCGAAGGCGGCGGCAACCGGGTCTGGTGGCCGAACCGGCTGAACCTGAAGATCCTCGCCAAGAACCCCGTCGAGGCCAACCCGATGGGGGACGATTTCGACTACGCCACCGAGTTCGAGAGCCTCGACCTCGACGCGGTAAAGCGGGACATCGACGAGGTCCTGACCACTTCGCAGGACTGGTGGCCGGCGGACTACGGTAACTACGGTCCCCTGATGATCCGCATGGCCTGGCACAGCGCCGGCACCTACCGGATCAGTGACGGCCGCGGTGGAGCCGGAGCCGGCCAACAGCGTTTCGCTCCCCTGAACAGCTGGCCGGACAACGGCAACCTCGACAAGGCACGACGTCTGCTGTGGCCGGTCAAGTCGAAGTACGGCCGCAAGCTTTCCTGGGCAGACCTGATAA
The DNA here is from genome assembly GCA_051305975.1 of Solirubrobacterales bacterium. Lineage (GTDB taxonomy): Bacteria > Actinomycetota > Thermoleophilia > Solirubrobacterales > 70-9 > 67-14. Next base: position 1,335 of record JBPPMI010000238.1, on the reverse strand, counting down.
TTCTGACCGGCAACGTCGCCCTGGAGAACATGGGCTTCAAGACCTTTGGTTTCGCCGGTGGCCGCGAAGACGTGTGGGAGCCGGATGAGGACGTGTACTGGGGCCCGGAGACCACCTGGCTCGAAGACGAGCGTTACACCGGTGACCGGGAACTCGAAGAACCCCTCGGTGCCGTCCAGATGGGCCTCATCTACGTGAACCCCGAAGGCCCGAACGCCAACCCGGACCCGCTCGCCTCGGCGAAGGACATTCGCGAGACGTTCCGCCGGATGGCGATGAACGACGAAGAGACCGTCGCCCTGATCGCCGGCGGACACACCTTCGGCAAGACCCACGGCGCTGCCGACCCGGAAAAGTACGTCGGTCCCGAACCCGAAGCGGCCCCGCTCGAAGCGCAGGGCCTCGGCTGGAAGCAGGGATTCGAAGGCGGGACGATCACCAGCGGACTCGAGGGTGCCTGGACCAACACTCCGATCGAGTGGGACAACAGCTTCTTCGAGATCCTGTTCGGCAACGAGTGGGAACTGGTCAAGAGCCCGGCCGGTGCCCACCAGTGGAATCCGAAGGACGGCGCCGGAGCGGACTCCGTGCCGGATGCCCACGATCCCTCGAAGACTCACCCCCCGACGATGCTCACCACGGACCTCGCGCTCCGCTTCGATCCGATCTACGAGCCGATCTCGCGAAACTTCTACGAGAACCCCGACCAGCTCGCCGATGCGTTCAGTCGGGCCTGGTTCAAGCTGACCCACCGCGACATGGGCCCGATCCAGCGCTACCTCGGCCAGGAGGTCCCGACCGAGGAGCTCGTCTGGCAGGACCGCGTGCCGGCCGTCGACCACGAGCTGGTCTCGGACGCCGACGTCGCCGCGCTGAAGGAGACGGTGCTCGCGTCCGGCCTGTCGGTCTCCCGCCTGGTCTCGACCGCGTGGGCCTCCGCCTCGACCTTCCGCAACAGCGACAAGCGCGGCGGCGCCAACGGCGCCCGCCTCCGCCTCGCCCCGCAGAACGGCTGGGCGGTCAACGACCCCGACGAGCTCGCGCAGGCGCTCCGGGTCCTCGAGGGCGTCCGCGACGACTTCAACGCCGCCGGCGGGGCGAAGATCTCGCTGGCCGACCTGATCGTGCTCGCCGGTGCGGCCGGTGTCGAGAAGGCAGCCCGCGACGGCGGCCACGACGTCACCGTGCCCTTCACCCCGGGCCGCACCGACGCCACGCAGGAGCAGACCGACGCAGACTCCTTCGCCGCGCGGGAGCCGACTGCCGACGGCTTCCGCAACTACCTCGGCAAGGGCAATCGCCTGCCGGCGGAGGACCTGCTGATCGACCGGGCGA
>JBPPMI010000237.1:0-3108 GCA_051305975.1 Solirubrobacterales bacterium | reverse complement strand
GGATCGTCCGGTAACCGGCCCGGGCGAGGATCCACGCCATGTTCGGAGTCTTCGGGTCGAGGTTCTTCTCGCCCTTGCCGCCGTTGGGCCGGCGTACTCCGTTTCTGAAGACGGGCGCCATGGCCATCCGGGGATCGATCTCGCCCCTCCTGGCCGATTCGATGATGCTCCGGATCGAGGCCGGGGCATTCTTGATCTCGGGCATGAAACCACCACGGGTCAGGGTCAGGTCCACCCCGTGCTCGGCCGGGTACTTGCTCGTGAACAGCGATGCGCGGCTCGGCGAGCACATGCAGGACGCGGTACAGGCCTCGGTGAAGGTGACGCCGGTGCGCGACAGCTCGACGTCGGTCGGAACGAGCGCCTCGAGCCATTCTGGTTCTTCGGGCCAGTGCCGGGGCTGGCGCTGCTGGTCGGTGAGGATCAGCAGCAGGTTGGGCGGCTGCTTCGCGTCCGCCTTCTGCTTCTTGTTCTTCTTCGGCTTCTTCTCGTCTTTGCTCACTTGTACGGACACCCGTGGGACTCGAAGGCCTTCTTGCTCGTATAGCGGCCCTTGGGGTAGTACTCGCCCATCTCGTCCTCGGCGGTGAACGGACTCGTCACGTCGAAGACAGACTTGCGGAAGTTCGCCGCCGGCAGCACGTTCCGGGTCAGCAGGACGCCGGCGTCGGGGCGCCCGGCTCCGTCACCCTGCGGGTCGGCCGGCAGCCAGGCGACGCCGCATGCGCGTTTGGCGTTCTTCGGACGCATCCCGGCCTTGGCGAAAGCGATCACGTACCGGCGTTTCTCTCCCTTGACCGGGATCTGTTCATCGAAGCGGCAGCGGTACGTCTTTGTGGTGGTCAGCGCCTGGATTCCGCACATGTCCCACTCGACGAGCTGGCCGCCCTTCGTGAACTTCTGGCCATTCAGGGTCTTCGGGGTGGTCGGCATCCGGCCCTTGATCGCCAGGACCTCCCCGTACTTGAAGCTGTACGCGCCGGTCATGTACCGGGCGTCGTTGTTGTTGTACTGCGTGCCCTCTTCATCCGGATTCGCCGCCCAGGCCTCCTGCTGCTTCTCGGGTGAGCCGAACCCGGCGAAGACGTTCTGCAGATTGAAGAACTTCTTGAACTGGAACTCGGGCAGGGCGGGATTCGTTTCCGGATCCTTGCCCGGCGTGTTGACCAGCGTCTCGTAGAAGGCTTCTTGCATCAGGTTGTTCTTGTAGTCATGGATCGAGTTGAGCTCGTCGCAGAGCGCCTGACCGGTCAGCTGGGTGCCGTCGGCAAGCCTGAGGGTGGGTCTCGGGATGCCGGTGCCGCCGGCAAGGCTCTTGCCCCGGTCCGGCACGTACACCCGGTAGATGATGTCCTGGTAGGCCCCTTCGATCGGAGCGGCGTAGAGCGTGTTGCGGGCCGGCTGCGCGGGCTTCGCCGAACCGATCACCCTGATCTCATAGCTGCGGTTCTTCGCCTTCCGGTTCTTGCCCGGCCGGGAAGGATTGATCGAGCCCTTCAGCGGCTTGATATCGCGGTCGTTCAGCGAGCTGGCCGAGGCGCCGCCGCCTTCGTAGGCATTGAATGACGAGTAGCGGGCGTGCGGGTACCTGCCCTCGAGACTGAGTACCGCCCCGGGAGGCGTCTGGAACTTCGCGCCCCAGTAACTGATCTCGGTTCCCGGAAAGGCGACGTTGGTCTTCGGGTTCGACGCCGAGAACGGCCCGGTCCAGAAGCAGCCCGCGGTCGGCAGGCCGTTCGGGTTGTAGCCGGTCGGTGAATCCGCGGCCGCGGCCGCTCCTTGGAAGGACATGAGCGCCAGACCCGCGATCAGTATGAGCCGTCTTATTGCCACTGAGTGAATAAACCTACCATCGCCCCGGAGTTGCGCCTGACGATTCAGACGTTCGGTGATGATCTGGCGCTGAGGAACGCCAGGGCCGCGGCACCAACCAGGAAAAGCGCGCAGGCCACGAGCCCGATCCGGGCGGCACTGTCGAAGGCGTCGTAGGCGTGGTCGAGCACCGCGTTGCCGAGGTTCGTGTTGAGCCCGCCCGCGACGGTCTGGGCCCCCTCGATCGAAGAGGTCGCGAGATCACGCGAGTGCTCCGGCAGGCGGTGGATCTTGTCCTCGAGGTTGCCCGCGTAGATGGCGGCGAAGATGCTGCCGATGATCGCCACCCCCAATACACCGCCGACCTGCCGCCCGAGCTGGTTCACGGCGGAGGCGTCGCCGGCTTTCCCGGCGCCGAGGTCGTTCAGCACCACGGTTGTCGCCGGCGTGATCGTGACTCCGTTGGCCAGGCCGAACAGTCCCACCCCGAGCGCGACCTGGACGATCGGGCTGTCTTCGTTCAGGAGGAAGAGCGGAATGAAGGATGCCGCCATGACCAGCAGTCCGAAACCCATCACCTTCCGTGGCATGAACCGGGACGCCAGCCGCCGGGCGAACGGCGAAGTGATCGCCAGGCCGACGCCGAGCGGCGCCATCGCCAGGCCCGCCACCAGCGGCGAGCGTCCCTGCACGTACTGGAGGTACTGCGGCAGGAGGAACAGCATGCCCATGGTCGCCGCGTAGATCGCCAGCAGGGCGACCGCGCCCGACCGGACCCTCGGACGCCCGAGGACGGTGATGTCGAAGAGGGGTTCGTCGAACCTGATCTCGAGGACCGTGAATGCGGCGAGGGCGGACAGTCCGAGTCCGGCCGCGACGAGAACCGGCGGACTGAGCCATCCCTGCGCGACACCTTCGATCAGGGCGAAGGCGATTCCACCGAGCGCGAGCGTGGACAGGGCGACACCGACCAGGTCGATCGACGGCGTGCCCGGGCGGACCGACTCGGGCAGCAGCCTCATCCCGGAGGGGACCGCGACCAGCACCACCGGGATGTTCACGAAGAAGACCCACCGCCAGTCGGCGACGTCGATCAGGATCCCGCCGAGGACCGGACCTGCGGCGAGCCCGAGTCCGGCGACCCCCGCCCAGATCGCGATCGCCCTGGGAAGCTCTTTGGCGGGAAAGGTCGCCGCCATCAGGGACAGCGCCGGGGGCATGATGGCGGCGACGCTCACGCCCATCAGGATGCGGGCTCCGATCAGCTGGACCGGATCCTGAGCAACCGCAGCCAAC
>JBPPMI010000236.1:0-5793 GCA_051305975.1 Solirubrobacterales bacterium | reverse complement strand
AGTGAGCCGACTCGCCTGTTACCGACGAAGCGTTGCTGAGGGTAGGGAGGGACCCCAGTCAACGATGTATATGCAGTTCTCACGTCCAGTGATGAACTTGCTAAGACGGCAGTGTACACCATAAACGGCATTTATGGGCGATCGCGTATCCACACCACTTGCTCTCGTCCCGGACCGACTCCGACGAGGGTAATCGGGACTCCCACGAAGTCGCTGATGAAGGCGATGTAGTCGCGGGCGGTGGGCGGAAGGTCATCCTCGGAACGGCAGTCGGTGATCTCCGTTCCGAAGCCCGGCAGGTCGACGTACTCGGGGGTCGAGTGATGGAGAACGCTCTGGTGGTACGGGAACTCGTTGAGCACCGCCCCCTCCTGCGAGCGGTACCGGACCGCCACCTTGAGGGTGTCGAGACCGGCCAGGACGTCGAGCTTGGTCATCGCGAGCGAGGTGGTTCCGTTCAGCCGGACGGCGTAACGCAGGGCGACCAGGTCGAGCCAGCCGCAGCGGCGTGGCCGCCCGGTCGTCGTGCCGAACTCATGGCCCCGCTCTGACATGTGCTTGCCGACGTCGTCGTGGAGCTCGGTCGGGAACGGTCCCGCTCCGACGCGGGTCGTGTAGGCCTTGACGATCCCGACTACCTCTTTGATGTCCGTCGGGCCGACTCCGGCGCCGACGCACGCCGCACCGGCGATCGGGTTGGAAGAGGTCACGAAGGGATAGGTGCCGTGGTCGAGGTCGAGCAGGGCGGCCTGGGCGCCTTCGAAGATCACCTTGTTGCCGGCGTCGAGTTCGTTCCAGCAGAGCCTGGCCGTGTCGGTGATCAGCGGCTCGAGGCGGTGGCCATAACCGAGGTACTCCTCGGTGATCGAGTGCAGGTCAAGCCGGTCATCGATCAGGACTTCGGCGTCGGGCTCGGCTTCCTTGTGGAGCTTGCGGCGGCGGACCGCGAGTTCACGCAGCACCTGCTGCTTGTCCTCGAGCGCGGCCATGATCTTCTTCCTGAGGATCTTCTCGTCGAGCATGTCCTGCACGCGTATGCCGAGCCGGAGAGCCTTGTCGGCGTAGGCCGGCCCGATGCCCCGGCGTGTGGTTCCGATCGAGAGCTTCCCGAGCTTCAGTTCACCCGCCGTGTCGAGGAGGATGTGGTACGGCATGATCAGGTGGGCGTTGGCCGAGATCCGGAGGTTCGAGATCGAGATGCCGGCTCGGCGCAGCCCTTCGATCTCCTCGAGCAGCACCTGGGGATCGATCACGACCCCGTTGGCGATCACGCAATACTTGTCCTCGTGGAGGATGCCGGAGGGGATCAGGTGGAACTTGAATTCCTCGCCGTCGCGCACGATGGTGTGGCCGGCGTTGTTGCCGCCCTGGAAACGCACGATCGCGGAGGCGTCCTGGGCGAGCAGGTCGGTGACCTTGCCCTTGCCTTCGTCGCCCCACTGGGTTCCTACTATGGCTATTCCTGGCATAAGGAGTTCAGTTTACGGAGGTGAACCGGAGCGGAGTCTGTCCCGTCGGAGGAAACCGGCCGGGGGGATCACTCATTGCGGAGACGCGGCTTGAGCCGCGCATCTTCTCCCATCAGGGGCAGGGCCTCGCCACAGATTTCGACGAGCCGCGAGACTGTGCGTTCGCCGATCTGGGCTTCGAGTTCCTCATGACTCAGGTTGGTCGTGACGACGATCGGGCGCCGGCGCTCGTAACGCTCGTTGATCAGGGCGTAGAGCTGCTCGAGCACCCATTCGGTCTGCTTCTCGGCGCCGAGGTCGTCGATGTGGAGAAGGTCCACCTCGCAGAGGCGCTCGAAGAACTCGGAGTACGACTCTTCGCCCACGGCCGCGTCGAAGGTGGCGCGGATCCGGGCGAGCAGCTTGGGGAGTGAGTAGATCGCGACGGAATGGCCGGCTTTCAGGGTTTCCTTGGAGACCAGCATCGCCAGGGTCGTCTTGCCCGTTCCGGTGCTTCCCATGAGCCAGAGGCCCCGGCCCTCGGTGAGGTTCCTGTCCATCGAGTCGATCCAGTCGCGAATCGCGTTGACCACCATCTCGTTGATCTCCGTCACCGGAGGCCGGTTGAACGAGACCCCGCGGTAACGCGCGGGGATCACCGAGTTGATGCCGGCGTTCCGGGCCTTGGCGAGGCGTGGGGCACGGCAGTCGCATTCGTAGGCGAGGTTGTCCTCGCCGAGGATCCAGCCACCGCCGTCACATTTGCCGAACGGGCAGGAAAGGGATGCGCCGTCGTTGGCGAAGCCGTTGGCCATCAGCCGTACTGCTCTTCCTGGGCCCGCACCGCGACCGGCGAGCCCTCGCCCGTCGGGTGTTCGGGCGCGCGCTCGACAAACTTCGGGTACTGCGGCAGGAAGGTGAGCGGGCTGACTCCGATCGGACCGTTGCGGTGCTTGGCGATTATCACTTCGGCCGTGCCGTCGCGTTCCTCTTCCTTGCGGTAGACGTCCTCGCGGAATAGGAAGGCGACCAGGTCGGCGTCCTGTTCGATGTTGCCCGAGTCACGGAGGTCCGAGAGAAGCGGACGCCGGTCGCTGATCGGCCGGTTCTCGCTGGCACGGGACAGCTGCGAGAGTGCGATGACCGGGACTTCGAGTTCGTTGGCGAGCAGCTTCAGTCCACGGCTGATCTGACCGACACGTTCCACGAGGCTCGAACGGGATTCGTCCATGCGCATCAGCTGCAGGTAGTCGACGATGATCATGCCGAGTCCGCCGCGGTCCAGTTCCTGGGTGTGGAGGCGGCGGGCCTTGGCCCTCAGGTCCAGCAGGCCGAGGTCGGAAGTCACGTCGATCCAGAGGGGTGCATTCTCGAGCCGGTTGCCGGCGGCGGTGATCTTGCCCCAGTCCTTCGAGCTGATCTTCGCCCGGCGGAGGTTGTCGCCGTACACTTTCGACTGGGAGGCGATGAACCGCTGGGCGAGTTCGATCTCGGACATTTCGAGCGAGAAGAATGCGACGGGCTTGCCTTCGTTGATCGCGACGTTCTCGGCGATGTTCGCGACAAACGCGCTCTTGCCGACCGAAGGACGGGCGGCGATGATGATCAGGTTCGAAGGCTGGAAACCACCGGTCATGGTGTCGAGGTGCTTGAAGCCGGACGGCACACCAGTGTCCTTGAGCTCGCCCGAAGCGATCCGCTCGAGACGGTCGACCTCGTCGTCGATGACCTGGCGCACGACCCGGAAGTCACCGGTCTGTTCCTTGTGGGCGACCTCGAACAGCAGTTGCTCGGCGCGCTCGGAGAGCTCCTCGCCGCTGCCTTCGCGTTCGGCGATCCAGGAGCCGATCTGATGGCTGGTGTCGAGTAGCCGCCTGAGGAGGGCGTTCTCCTGGACGATCTTCGCGTAGTGGCTGGCGTTGCCGGGGGCCGGCACTTTGGCCGCCAGCTCGGAGACGTAGTTCTTGCCGCCGGCTTCTTCGATTTTGCCGGCCGAGGTCAGGGCCTCGTTGACGCTCAGCTCATCGCACGGCTTGTCGGTGCCGTAGAGCTCCAGCATCACCGAGTAGATCTCCCGGTGGCGGTCCAGGTAGAAATCCCCGGCCTTGAGACGAACGTCGTCGACTACGCGGTTGACCGCGGGATCGCTGACCAGCATCGCGCCGAGGACGGATTCCTCGGCTTCGATGTTCTGCGGTGGTACCTGGGCGCTTATTTCTCTTCGGCGACGATCGTCTTGACCGATGCGATGGCGCCGTTCGCTACTTCAACGTCGATCATGTAGGTACCGACCTGGTGGATCGGCGCGTCAAGACGGATCTTCCGGCGGTCGACCTTGATGCCGCGGGCATCGCGGATCGCCTCGGCGATCTCCTTGGTCGTGACGGAGCCGTAGAGCTTGCCGTCTTCACCGGCACGGTGGTTGATCGTCAGAACGGTCTTGGAGAGGAGCGATGCCGATTCGGCGGCGCGGGCGAGGGCTTCGCGCTCGGCCTTCTCGGCCTGAACCTTCCGGCGGATCGCCTCTTCGAGGGCGCCCGGGGTGGCCGGCTGGGCCAGGCCGCGGGGCTGAAGGTAATTGCGGAGGTATCCGGAGGAAACCTCGATCGCGGTGCCGTTCTCGCCGAGTCCTTCGACGTCAGCCAGGAGGATGGCCTGAGCCATTACCGCTCACCCACGTAAGGGAGGAGGGCCACTTCACGGGCGCGTTTCACGGCGACACCCAGCTGGGCCTGGTGCTTGCGGGACAGGCCGGTGACCCGGCGGGACCGGGTCTTGCCCTTGTCCGAGATGAACCGGCGCAGGAGCGTCAGGTCCTTGAAGTCGATGTCCTCGGCGGTGATCTTCGTGTACTTGCGCGGACGGACGCGCTCGCTGAAGCGGCGTCCTTTGCGCGATGATCCTGCTTCTCGTGTCTTAGCCAAAGTTTTTCGGTGCCTTACGTAGTTCTAGCCCGGACGACCGGGCAATGACGGACTCGTGATCCTAAAGGATCGAGCCGGTTTCCGGCAGCCACAGGGGTGTGACCGCCGGAGCCGGTCCTCGAAGGACCGTTCTGGCTAGAACGGAATGTCGTCATCGGCAGCACCACCGCCACCGCCGGACGGGGCGAAGTCACCGGTGTCAGCCGGGACGTCGGAAGCCGGCGTGAAGCCGCCGCCGTTACCGTTGCCACCCGGTGCCGAACCGTCACGGGAGCCGAGGAACTGGACGGTGTCGGCGACGATCTCGACCGACTGCCGCTTTCCGCCTCCGTCCTTCGCCTCCCACTCGCGCCAGTCGAGGCGGCCATCGACCGCGACGGGCCGGCCCTTCGACAGGTAGTTCTTGCAGTTTTCCCCCTGGGCGCCCCAGACGGTGACGTTGAAGTAGTTGGGCTTGTCGACCCACTGGCCACTCTGGTCCTTCCGGCGGCCGTTCACCGCGACACGAAGCTGGCATACGGCGGTGCCGCTCGGGGTATGGCGCAGTTCGGGATCGGCGGTCAGGTTGCCGGTGATCGTGACTCTGTTGATGTTCTCAGCCATTGTGTATTCGCTCCTCGTTGTTCTTTTCGTCTCAACAGACTTTTGCTTTGGCACTGCTGACAGGGAGTGTCGGCAGCAGGGGACCAAATCTAACGAGACGTGATGAGGGAAAAAGCGTCCAGCAAACGATTCTCGCCCCCCAAAAGCGCATTTTGGGACGGAATTCCGGAGTATCCAGCCAAGTGACTGCGATAACTACGGCATTTGCGCAGGAATCGCAGACACTTGCCGGTATGGGCACTCGTGCACGAAAAAGGACGCCTCGTGGGCGCCCTTTCCAAGTTCGTTGCGACAAGGACTACTCGTCGCGGTAACGGCCTCCGCGGCCTCCGCGGCGCTCGTCGTCGTCTCCCGTGGGCTGCATGATCGCGGCGGTTGCCGGCGGGGCCGGGAGGACCGGGGAATCAGGCTTGACCTTGAAGACGCGGAAACGGACGACGCCGTCCGTGATCTTCAGCGTGTGGTCGAGCTCGGTGAGGAGCTCACGCGGCGCGTCGAACCGGTACCAGCGGTAGTCCGACTCCTTCTTGCGATTGATCTCGTAGGCCATCTCGCGGATTCCCCAGTTGTCTTCATGGAGGAGTTTTCCGGATGCCTCGATCGAAGCTTTCGTCTCAGACGCAAGCTACTCGCGGTTTTCCTCGGCCAGATCGGGAACGAGCATGAGGACCAGTTCGTATTGGCGGTGTTCTTCAGACAAAATCGAAGCGGGACTATAACGAGCTTTGGGGGGAGAGACTTCCCGACCCCGCCCTCAAACCGGCATGAAGGAGCTCCGGGTCGATCGGGAACGTGCGATCAGGGTCGCCGCGGTGGCC
>JBPPMI010000235.1:0-4383 GCA_051305975.1 Solirubrobacterales bacterium | reverse complement strand
GCCTGGTCCGAGACCACCATGCTCCGCCAACCCTGCAGTCCGACGAATGCGGCCAGCACGGCGGACCAGGCCAGTAGCTCGATCCCGAGGCTCTCTTCACCCTGATTGGGGATCAGGCCGAACATCGATGTGATCAGTACGCCGATCAGCAGTGCCAGCGTCGAGAGCGCCAGGTTCGTGACGCCTTCGAGGGCGAGGATGCGGTCGAGGTTGATCGAGACCGCGACGAACACCAGGCCGGCCAGCGCCGCCGAGGCACCGGCGGTCGCGACGAACAGGTCTTTCCACTCAGCCGCTACTGACTCCATCGAGCAAGTTTCCCAGCCGGCGAAGAAACCCGGCCGGGACTCGTTGTTCCTGGCCTAACGCTTGCGGTTTTTCTTGAGGCACTGCTTGTACTTCGCCTTGTTCTTCTTGAACTTGCTGCATTTCTTCTTGGAGGCGCCGGCGGGCGGCCTGACCTTGGGCTTGGTGCTCTTCGAACCCGTCTCGGCCGCGGGGCCTGAACCACCGGTCGCCGGCCTGGTTGCGGCGGGCTTGGCGGAAACCGGGTTCGCGGACGGGTCCACGACAGGATCGTTGCTCACCGGGGTATCCGGATCGGCCGGGTCGTCGCCCGGATCGGTCACGACGGGCGTTTCGTTCGGCGGCGGCGGGTCGGCCAGGAAGTGTTCGAGCACGCGGTCCGGGGTCAGGGCCTTGCCGTAGTAGGCGACCTCGTCGAGGGAGCCCTTGAACCAGGGGCGCAGTTCGCCGTAACCGACGTAGAAGGTCGAACTGGACGAAGGACGCTTGGTCGCTTCAACCTGTCCGTGGAGCTCGCCGTTCACGTAGATCGAGATCGTGACGCCGTCCCAGACTCCGACGACCTGGGTGAAGACACCCGGTGTCGGGCCGATGTGCGAGGTGACGGTCGTACCCATGTGCTTGAAGTGGAAGAGGCCGCCTTCGATGTAGATCTCGCCGGCATCGCCGTGGCCGACGACGCTCTGGTTCCGACCGTCGTCCGGGTTTACCCAGGCTTCAATCGTGCTCTGGAGCGTCGGTGCCGGGATGCTCGACACGAATCCGTAGCCACCTTCGCCGAAGAACCGGCGGGCGTGGTCGAGGTCTCCGGAGATTCCGACGGGTCCTGACTCCTGGCCGTTCTTGTATGTGCCGTGGCGGCCCTGCGGACCGGAATCGTTCATCGGAGAGCCGGTCACGTCACCGAGGCGGTAGTAGGCGATCGGGGCATCGGTGTTGTAGATGTCCGGGAACGACTTGATCGTGTACGTGTGGGTGTGGCTGCGGGTCAGGCCGTCGTCGTCGACCGCCGTAACCACGACCATGTGCGGGCCGGGGGTGTCCGGCAAGTTCGCGCCGTCGGCGACCGGGTTGCCGTCGACCGTCGCGGTGCAGCTCGCGACCGTGTGGTCACCGTCGAGGTCGTTGCATTCGAAGTCGAGCGGCGGCAGCTTGGTCACTGCGTAGAGGCCACCGTTGGCCGGCGAGTCGATGTCAGCGGAAGGCCGCTGGATCGGCGGGCCGAGCACCGGGGAAGGCACGTCCTTGGCCGTTCCGACCACCCAGCGCTTGTGAAGCTCTCCCTGCGAGAGGGCCGAGCCGTAATAGGCGACTTCGTCGAGCGAGCCGTGGAACCAGGGTGCCTGGTCCCCGTAACCGACGTAGAGGGTCGCGGTGCCCGACGGCGCCTTGTTGGCCGAGTTCGAAGCACCGACCAGCTGGCCGTTCACGTAGAGGCGGGTGTTGTGGCCGTCCCAGGTGCCGGCCACGTGGAACCACTCGCCGGGAGTCAGCTGGGGACCGGAGGCGTAGACGGTGTCCTGGGTCTGGCGGAGGGCGAGCCTGCCGTCCTTGACGAAGAGCTGGCCACCACCACCGTGCGCGGCGATCATGCCGTCGTTGTTGTCGGCGCGGTTGATCCAGGCTTCCCAGGTGTAGGCCGTGGTCGGTGCCGTGATGTTGTTGGTGAACCCGTAACCGTCGCGGGCCGGGAAGAAAGCTGACCAGTCCTGCGGATCGGCGTTCAGGTCACATGTATAGGGCGCGTGCGGGCGGACGTGGCAGCTCGGTGCGGGCGGGCGGCGCAGTGCGATGCCGTTCTTGAATTCGCCGTGGCGGTGGTTGCCGGAACTGTCGTTCATCGGAACCGAACCGAGCGGATCACCGAGGCGGTAGTAGGCGATCGGGTGATTCGAGTTGATCACGTCCGCGTACTTCGGCGGATCGACCGCGTAGGAATGAACCACCTGATGGGTGTTGCCGGCGTGGTCTTCGGCGTTCACCATGAAGCGGAAGTTGCCGAGCCGGGAAGTGTCGACGGTCGAAGGACCTGAGCAGGTAGCGATGCCCGATGCGACCGGCGGGGGTCCCCCGGCCAGCGGGTCGTCGCAACTGAAGACCGAAGGCACGTGCTCGTCGAGCGTGAAGCGCTCGCGCATCGCCGGCTTGGTCAGCGTGATCTCCGGGTCGGTCTCATCGACCATCCACGTGTAGGTCACGGGAGTCGGATCCGTGTTGTTCGCCTTGTCGATCGCCCGGACCTCGAGCGCGTGGTAGCCCTCGGGTGCGGTGACCTCGTAGGTGTACGGCGCCGACCCGCCGGGAGGCGTGCAGTGGTCCCAGGCAACGCCGTCGAGTCGGCAGTCGAAGTAGTCGATGCCGCTGGCGTATTGGTTTACCTCGGGGTCGGTTCCACCGAACTCGAACTGGACCGGTGTGGATCCGTCGTTGAAGAACGGCGGACCCGAAACCACCGACGTGTCGGGATCGGTGTTGTCGACGGTGAAGTAGTTCTCGGCGAATACGTCGTCGAGCCCGATGCCGCTGGCCTGGCCCGCCTTGACCCGGTATCTACCGTCAACCAGCGAGTTGCTGCCGAGTTCCGACACGGCATCCGAGGACTTCCAGGTGTCACCGAATGTGTCGAGCACCGTTCGCCACACGTACACACCGCAGATCGCGATCGGCGAGTTCAGGCAGGTCGGGCCTCCGTATGCATTGGCATTCGGGTCGTACTGCTGGACTGCTCCGCTTACCTGGGGCAGCCAGATCGGCGGCAGCGGGAAGATGTTGGGGAAGGACCGCCCCTCGTAGTCCGCGGCACCACCCTGGAGGATCGCGCCCTGCGACGGAGAGTCGACGTAGACTGAGTCGGCGGCGTTCGCGGAGGTTGGCGCGGCCGCAATCAGTCCAACGGCGACCACAAAGACGAGAGCGACGCTACGGACCGACTTTTCGATTCCGTCCGTAAATTGCAATGCCGAATTCACGCCACACACTCCCATCGTGTCCAAGAGTCCCCAAGGACTCCCGCTTGACTGATGCCAAAACAGTAACCGATCTCTTGAACGCTGTGTGGTAATTGACATAACCACCGATGGAATGGCGGAATCCGGCGCTCAGGTTCGAGAGAAACCCAGGATCAGCTGGGCCGTTTCGGCTGGTACGTCGAGCTGGGGGCAGTGCCCCACGCCGGGCATTTCTATCCAGTCGGCGTTCGGCACCCAGTCTTCGCGGAAACGGCGTGCGGTCCGCGGATACCGCAGCATCCGGTCTTCCGTTCCCCAGATCACCCGGACCGGACAGGTGATCTTCTCGGCATCCAGCTGCCAGCCGTGTTCCCGCGCGTATTCGACCATCGGGAGCGTCGATTCGCACCGGGCCGCCCCAACGATCTGGTGAGCGATCAGTTCCGGCGGGATGTGTTCGTATTTGACGGTGATGAACTCGGTCGCCCGGCGGCGCCCTTCCGGCGACGCGGCGATCGCTTCGGCGTGCGGTGCCGCCTGCAGGACGAGTTCGCGAGCGGTGGTGAAGTAGTCGAGGACCAGCTCGGACGACTTGTCATCGAGGGCCCAGCCGCCGGCCGGCGCCAGCGCGGTCACGGTCTCGGCCCGGTCGAGCGTCGCCATGTGGAGGGCCAGGTAGCCGCCGAAAGAGTTGCCGACGATGTGCGCCCGTTCGAACCCGGCATCGTCCATCGCCGCCTCCACGGCGCCGGTGAACAGTTCTTCGGCGACCTGACCTTCGATCGGTGGCCCACCGGCGTGACCCGGAAGGGTAAGCGCGAGCACGTCGTGGTGCTTCTCGAGCTCGGGCAGGACCAGCTCCCAGCTCCGCCAGGTGTCGGTGAACCCGTGGAGCAGGACCATCGGCGAGCCGCTGCCGCCGCGGTGGGATGGGGTAAACCGAGGGGTCATGCCATCGAGGCTATTGGTCTTCCGCACGGGCGGGCCTTCGGTGGCCGGTACGGGCGGTCAGGCCGCGGCGCGGCGCTTCTGAGTCACCGAATCGAGGGTGACCGCAGCCAGCAGGACGCCGCCGGTGATCATGTACTTGACCGAGGATTCGAGCGCGAGCCTGTCTCTTATACACATC
>JBPPMI010000234.1:0-2568 GCA_051305975.1 Solirubrobacterales bacterium | reverse complement strand
CCAGTGTCTCAGCGTAGTGGGCGGCGGTTCAGTCCTTCACCACCTCGGCGTCTCGGCCTGCTCCGACCACATCGTCGTCTCCGAGAAGTCGGCCGTCGTGGTGCCCGACGACCTGCCGTTCGAGATCGCTGCGCTGTTCGGGTGCGCGGTCCTCACCGGAGCCGGGGCACTCCTGAACACCGCGGCCGAAGCGTTGCCCGCAACCTCGGTCGGAGTCTTCGGGCTCGGCGGGGTTGGTCTGGCCGCGCTGATCGCCGCCAAGTCGCAGGGTGCTTCGGAGATCGTCGCCGTGGACCGCGTTCCCGCGAAGCTCGAACTGGCACTCGAGCTAGGTGCGACCGTCGCGATCGATGCGACCGAAGGCGATGTTCCCGCCCGGGTCAAGGAAGCCACCGGCGGCGGAGTCGAAGTCGCGGTTGAGACCGTCGGCCACCAAGTCGTTCTGGCCGAGGCTTACGCCGCGACCAAACGCGGAGGTCTGACCGTCACTGCCGGCCTCCCCCATCCCGATGGCACCCTGGAGATCCAGGCCCTGTCGCTGGTCGCGGAGGAGCGAACGCTCAAGGGCTCATATCTCGGGTCATGCATCCCGTCCCGGGACATCCCGCGCTTCATCGAGATGTACGAGGCCGGGGTCCTGCCGGTCGACCGCCTCCTGAGCCACCGGCTGACGCCGGACGAGATCAACGAAGGCTTCGACGGCCTCGCGTCCGGCGAGGCGGTCCGGCAGGTAGTGATCTTCTAGCGCGCGACTTGACCTGTTCCTTGAGGAACGGGACCAGGGTCTTGATGAACCTGTTCTTCTTCGGCAGCGCGCTCAGCGGATCGATGTGGGCGTAGGTCCCGACTTGCTGAACCGTCCGGACCTTGCTCGCGGCGAGGTTGGACTGCTACGCGAGCCTCCAGGTTGCCTTCGCGACCCGGCCGTCCCCGAGCGAGGTGTCGAACGAATAGAGCGGCACCTTGACCTTGGTGCCCTTGGTCGCCTTGATCCCGAAGACGCCCTGTGCCGGATTGGCAACGCCGTTGTTGATGGCACCGGAATCGATGCTCAGCCTGGCCGGGTGGTACCAGGAGGTGCCGTCCATGCCGTCCTTTTCGGCGAAGACCCTTGCGGCACGCCTGGCAGTTCCGAGTTCGCCGTCCTGCCAGCCGCGCGGATCGCCCGACGCAGCCAGCTGGCCGATATTGCTCTGGACCAGTGCCAGTGAATCCGGGCCGGTGTCGTCGTCGACGGCGTAGGCGTACTGGGCGAGATTGTTGGCGGGCACCGGCGGCTTCAGGTTCGCGGGAATGATCGGTGAGTTCTGGACGGTCGACGCCTTGTTGGGCTCGAGCAGGGCCGAGCTGGAACCCGTCGCGTTGAAGACTCCGGCAGCCCACGGGAACGGCGGGACCAGGGTGATGAAGGGCGAGGGCTGGGCGGCCAGGCCGTCCAACGACGTCTGGGCCTCCTCGGCCGTCGGGAGGTCTTCCGGTTCACGCGCTCCGGCACCGTCGATGAAGACGAGGCCGTCGACACTCTTCGCACCGGCTGTGCCGTTGAAGTCCCAGGTGGCGTACGCGGTCGTGATCGAGCCGCCCAGTGAATGCCCGCCGAGGACGACTTTGCGGTTGTGCTGGTTGGCGCGATTGACGACCTTGCGCACGTCCTGGACCGCGACGTTCATGCCCCAGTTACGGGCGAAGGCCGTTTCTTCGTTCGTCTTCGGGACGAAGTGCGGATCGATCTGGTCATCGAGGATCCAGCCGAGGTAGTAGTCGAACATCCGTTGCGCGTCGACGTCGCCGTCCATGTATGCCTCTAGGTAGAGGTGGTCCTCGAGCAGGTTCTCGCGCCGTTCGATCGACCAGACGGCCCACTTGCTCTTGTTCTTGCCTTTGTTGAGCCTCTGGAGCAGGCCTTCACCGAGCGGGCTGAAGTTGGTGGCGCCGGCCGAGGTGCCCGGGATCAGGACGAGGATCTTCTCGGCGTTGTTCGGCCCCTGCTTGACGACCTTGACCTTGTTGTACTGATCGGGAGTGCCCGGAGCCTCGAACCCGTCCAGCGTCGTGATCTTCACCGGCACGTCGGCCTGGGCGGCCCCGGCCATCGACAGCGTCATCGCGGCCACTGCGGCCATTCCCAGAATCGTCCTGCGACCAGTCACGTTCTCTCCTCGTGTCAGTTGAGCCCCCCCGGGGCCTTCCTCAATACGAACACCAGCCTAGTCGGCGAGTATCGCCGGAGCGACCGATTGGGGCACGAACGATGTGCATTCGCCGTCGAGATTCATCAACGAACGCACAACACTCCACCCGGCGAATAGATTGGGCCGATGAAGCTCTACGTCTGTTGGTCGACAGGACAGGTGCCGGGGATGCGCGAGCACCCCTGCAAGATCGCTCACGAGGCTCTGCTCGACGCAGGCAAGGAGCACGAGGTGATCAAGGTCCACAGCTGGGGAGCCCTCCCCCGCGCCATCCAGACCAGCGGCCGGAAACTGGTCGAAGACAAGACCGGCGAGAAATGGGTACCGGCCCTCGAAACCGACGACGGCGAGTGGGTCAGCGGCACGAAAGAGATAG
>JBPPMI010000233.1:0-6066 GCA_051305975.1 Solirubrobacterales bacterium | reverse complement strand
TTCATCACTGGACGTGAGAACTGCATATACATCGTTGACTGGGGTCCCTCCCTACCCTCAGCAACGCTTCGTCGGTAACAGGCGAGTCGGCTCACTCTCCCTTGAGTCGACTCGCCAGCCGACATTTTTTTTGCTCTGGTACAGGGATTGCGCCTCTGGAGACCTGGTCTCAGGTGGACCCTCCCAGTCAGTCACTAGAGATTCGGGGCGGGATTTCGTTCCCTGTACGGGGCGTTCAAGCATTCGGTACAAGCGTGTTCGTGAACGGATGGTGGCGGGTCGCCAATTGCGGAACAGCACTGTTTATGAGTTTCTTGCCACCACGGTGCCGTCGAGCTTCGGGATTTCCCCGGTCTCTTCCTGGTGGCGTTCGCCCCGGCCGAGGATGCGGAGGGTGAGGATCGTGATGCCGAGGGTTGCCACCGTGCCCATGCTGAGCTGGACGCTGAGCAGTCCCTCGCGGGTCCAGTAGACGTCGCGCATGTCGAGGAGGAGGGCGGCCTCGTCGAAGGTGAGGCCCATGCCGACCCCCATCGTCACTGCGATCCTCTTGTCGCCGGTCTGGCCGTTGGTCAGGAGGGCCGCGATGCCCGAGGCGAAACTGATCAGGATTCCGGGCACGAAATGGTGGATGTGGCGGCCCCCCACCTTTACGTTGCGGAAGGGGCCGCGGTTGTCCTTGATCATCCACGTGGCGAGCCTCACCGAGGCGAAGCTGCCGAGGAACCCGGCGAGCAGGTTGAAGAGCACGAGCTCGGAACGCGAGGCGGTACCGAATCCGTCGACCGCCACGTTGACCGTATCCACGGCGGCAGCCGGCGCGGCGTTGAGGAAATCGGCCGGTGCGGCGATGGTGTTCTCACCGGGACTCTGTTCGTGGGTCCGCCGGGTCAGCAGCCTGCCGTACTGGGCGACGACCACGGCGCCGGCGATGGCCACGGTCGAGACCGCCAGGGCGAGCGTCGACTTGTCGGACTTGATCACCTGCCAGTGCGAGTGCTGTGGCGGAGTCACTCCGGGGAGGCGGAAACGGGCCATCAGCCTAGAGCCGGGTTACGTGGTCGGCGTCGATTCCCCGGGTAACGCCGCGGAGGTCGAGCACGAGGTCGCTTCGTTTCACGATGTCTTCGATGTCGAACTCGGGGTGGGCCGTGACGATCACCGTCAGATCTGCGTCCTCGAGTGCGGGGACCAGGTTCGAGTTCTCAAGGCCGGCTTCGGTGAGGGCGGGCACGTGCGGGTCGTGATAACTGAGGTCGGCCCCGAGTTCGGCTAGCAGCCGGAGGATCTTAAGGGCCGGTGATTCACGAATATCGCCGACTCCGCCCTTGTAGCTCACACCCAGGATCAGGATCCTGGTGCCGTTCACCGGCTTGCGGTTTTCGTTCAGGACCCGCTCGACGCGGTTGACGCAGAACAGGGGCTGCGACTGGTTGATCTTGCCGGCCAGCTCGATGAACTCCGGGTAGAAGTCGTGCTCGCGGGCGCTGAAAGCGAGGTAGAAAGGGTCAACCGGTAGGCAGTGGCCGCCCATGCCGGGGCCGGGATCGAAGCGCATGAAGCCGAATGGCTTGGTCGCGGCGGCGTCGATCACTTCCCAGACATCGACTCCGAGCCGGTCGCAGAGTTGAGCCAGTTCGTTCACCAGGGCGATGTTGACCGAACGGAAGATGTTCTCGAGCAACTTCGCCAGCTCGGCGGCTTCCGGGCCCGACAGCGGAATCACGCGGTCGCAAATCTTCTCGTACAGCTCCACGCTGCGCACGGTGCAGGCCGGGGTCATGCCACCGACCAGCTTCGGGGTGGTGCGGACAGTGAAGTCGGTGCGGCCGGGATCGATGCGCTCGGGCGAGAAGGCGAGGTGGAAGTCCGTGCCGGCCTTCTTGCCACCCGCTTCGAGCGTGGTTGCCATCAGGTCGCGGGTGGTGCCTGGGTAAGTGGTTGATTCGAGGACCACCAGCTGGCCGTCGGTCAGGATCTCCGCCAGGTTGCTCGCTGCGGATTCCAGAAAGCTGAGGTCGGGCTCGCGGGAACCGGTCAGCGGGGTCGGCACGCAGACGATCAGCGTTTCGCAGTCGCCGAGGTTCGCGTATTCGGTGGTCGCGGTGATCCTCTCCGTCAGCGACTTGAGGGTGGCGGAAGGCACGTCTTCAATGTAGCTCTCGGCCGCATTCAGGCGGTCGACCTTGCTCCGATCGGAGTCGAGACCGATCACGTCCTCACCCGCCTCCGCGAAGGCGACCGCCAGGGGCAGGCCCACGTAGCCGAGGCCGACGATGCCGATACTCATGTTTGAGGCCGATCGGGCTGGGAAGAAGTCACCAGAGAGATTCTAGGCCGCCACGGCGGCAGCGGTTTGAGCAAGCGATTTCGCACGGATCGGCATTCATCCGAACGACAGACGGTATGGCTATCATGAACCGGACAGTACTGAAGCAGCACCCCGTGGATAGGATTCAGGAATGCACCAGCAGGCACAGGAGGAACTCGACCCCTTCGGGACAGGAAAGCTCCCGAGCGGCCGGCACGGACTTTCACGCGAAGTAGTCGTGCGATCCCAGCGGGAGCGCATGGTCGAGTCGATGATCGCCGTGGTCGCGATGAAGGGTTACACCGAAACTACCGTCGCCGACATCATCTCCAACGCCGGTGTGTCCCGCGCGACCTTCTACGAACAGTTCGCTGACAAGGAGGACTGCTTCATCGCCGCCTATGGCGCCGTGATGGAACGCCTGCTGGCGTTCGTCGCCCAGGGTTTCGCGATCGAGACCGACGACTGGATAGTCCAGATCCGGAGCGGCATCGGCAACCTGCTCATCTACCTGGCCCACAACCCGGTAGCCGCCCGGGTCGGGATCGTCGAAGGTTTCGGCGCCGGAGCCCGTGCCCGCGATCGCTACCAGCAGGCAGTCAGTTCGTTCTTTCCTTTCCTCGACGCCGGCCGCGCCCGCACCCCGGAACCGAATCGCATGCCAAAGCAGACGGCCCGGGTGATCGTGGGCGGCGTCTCGGCGCTGATGTTCAACGAAGCTTCCGAAGGCAACGCAGCAAGTCTGCCCTCGCTGCTGCCGGAGATGATGTACGTGGTCGTCGTCCCGTACCTCGGTCATGAGGCCGCTATGAAGGCGATGGCGGAGACACCGGTCCCCGAATGACCGAGACCGCCCCTTCACGACTGCCTTCCGGCCGGCACAACCTGCCGCGCGAGTTCGTGGTCAGTTCGCAGCGCGACCGGCTGCTCGACTCGATGGCGCAGGCCTGCGCCGAAAAACGGTACGCCGAGGTCAGCGTCGCCGACATCGTGTCCCGGGCGCGGGTTTCCCGCTCGACCTTCTACGAAATCTTCCCGGACAAGGAAGCCTGCTTCCTGGCCGCTTACGACGCGATCCTCGGCCGGTTCGTCACCGAGGTGATCAAGGCCTGCCAGGACCCCGGCCTGACCTGGCCCGAGCAGATCGAACTCGGCATCGCGGCGAGCATGGGCTTCCTGGCGGCCGAACCAGCGTTCGCCCGCATGTGCATCGTCGACATGTTCTCGGCCGGTCCTTCGGCGCTCGAGAGGTACCTGTCGGCGGTCCGGCTGATCGCTGCTTTCGTCGACGTGGGCCGAACCCAGATGCCGGACCGGGAACATGTCCCGGAGTCGGTGGCGGGCATGGTCGTCGGCGGTGCGGCCGTCGTCATCCGCGGCGAAATCGTCGACGAGCGCACCCAGTTCCTGCCCGACATCGGACCCGACATCCTCTACTCGCTTCTGGTTCCGTACATGGAGCAGGAAGAGGCACTGGAGCGATCCGAGCGTTTCGCGGAGCGGCTCGCCGCCCAGGTCGCTGACTGACCACGGCGGCCCGATCGTCACGGGTCGCCGACGCAGGACCGCCCAACCGGCCACTTTTCAGCAAAATGCGGCCAAAATGCGGGATTAAAGGCTGGGTCGAGGCAGGCGGCAGACCCACCGCAGGTATCCTCCGTCGCTGATGGCAAAGGACACCGAGAAGCTCATCCGTCAGCTCTCTCTGATCTCCTTTCTGATGGCCCAGGGCCGGCCCGTTTCGGCACTGGAGATCAAGAGGGAGGTGGAGGGCTACAGCGTCATGAACGAAGACGCGTTCGCCCGCCGTTTCTACGCCGACCGCGCGGAACTCGACAGCCTCGGCATCGAGCTTCAGGTCGACCGGCCCGGCGAAGGGTTCTTCGAGGCCGAGCTCTACTCGCTGCCGCCGGAGAACTTCTACCTGCCGGAGATCGAGTTCACCGACGATGAACTGGCGGCGCTGAGGACTTCTCTCAGCCTCCTTACCGAAGGCGAGTTCGCTTACGCCGAGCCGCTGCGGCTTGCCCTCCAGCAGGTCGCCTGGGGCCACCCGAATCCGCTCGTCGACCCGGACAACACTCCGGTTTCAATGGCCAAGTTCGCCTCGACCTCTTCCCGTGACCTCACCCAGCGTCTCGCCCGCATCGAGACCGCGATCTCCCGCCACAAGACGGTCACCTTCAAGTACCACACGATGCAGCGTGACGAGACCGCCGAGCGCAAGGTCGATCCGTACCACCTGGTCTTCCGCGGCGGGCAGTTCTACCTGATCGGATACGCCCACGAAAGGGAGGCCGTTCGGGTTTTCCGACTCTCCCGGATCAAGGGCAAGGTCGGATACGCGACCAAGTCCGAGCACGACTTCACTCCGCCCGAGGAGTTCGAGAGGCGCGACTACGCCGACCTCGCCGACTGGCAGCTGGGCGAGACCGCCGGCACCGCCCGCATCTTCTTCCGCGACAGGATCGCCTGGCTGATCGAGCGCGACTTCAGCCGCCACGGCACGATCACGCGACAGGAAGGCGAAGGCGACGAAGGCGGCGTGGTCCTCGAGACCACCTACGCCAGCGACCGCGAGCTGCTCGCCTGGGTCCTCCGCTGGCGACAGAACGCGGAGGTCCTCGACCCGCCCGAACTGCGGGAGCTTGCCGAGGAGCGGATCTCGCTACTCCGCGACCGCCACATCAACGGTTTCGAGATCGCCAAGACCACCGAAGGCATCGCGCCGCCGGTCAAGGAGCGCCGCCAGCGGAACAAGGAACGCGCGTCCGCGGCGATCCGTCCCGAACGGTTCGGCCGCCTGGTCACGCTGGCCGGCATGCTGATCGGCGCGGCCAAGGAGGAAGGCACACTTTCCGTAAGCGACCTCTGCGAGCGGCTCGAACTCTCCGACGACGAACTCCGCGACGACATCGACGTCCTCAACGTCGTCAACTTCGGTGGTGGCACCTACGTGCTCTACGCCGAGATCAAGGGCGACCGGATCGAAGTCGATTCCGAGCCGTACGGCGACTCGTTCGCCCGCCCGGCGCGTCTCCTGCCGCTCGAAGCCAAGGCCCTGGTCGCCGCGATCGACCTGGTCGGCGACTACCTGCCCCAGACTCGCCTGGATTCCGCCCGCAACAAGATCGTCGAAGCCCTCGGCCACGATCCGGCCCGTGAAGGCCTCGCGATCGCGCTCGATCCCGGTGGCGCCGAAGCGTCCCGCACGGTCAACGAAGCGATCGCGCAACGGAAGGTTCTCGAGCTCGTCTATTACAAGGAGAACGAAGACACCTATTCCGACCGGCGCGTCGAGCCGTACCGCCTCGAGAATGGCCGCGAGGGCTGGTACGTCGAGTGTTATGACCTCGAGCGCGAAGCCATCCGCCACTTCAAGCTGGATCGGATCAAGGAAGCGC
The DNA here is from genome assembly GCA_051305975.1 of Solirubrobacterales bacterium. Lineage (GTDB taxonomy): Bacteria > Actinomycetota > Thermoleophilia > Solirubrobacterales > 70-9 > 67-14. The sequence goes on along the minus strand of JBPPMI010000233.1, from coordinate 351 downwards.
ACATTTCCGAGGAGTCGTTCGACCGGCGTCCCGAGGCGGTCGAGATGGCCGGCGTCGAAGGCTGGATGAGCGACGGCGAAGTGCCCGAAGCCTCTGTGGCCCGGGTCTGGGTGTCCCCGGAACGGTCCCGCTGGCTGCGCGAGGAACGGAACGTGGTCGAAGAGCTGAACGACGGCTCGGTCGTGATCGAACTGCCTTACGCCGGCACCTCCTGGCTGGTCCGCGAGATCCTGCGTGGCGCCGGGGACCTCGTCGTGCTCGAGCCCGCCGAGGCCCGTGCGGCCATCGCCCACGAACTGAACTGAAGTTCAGTCCATGGGCGATGGCAACAAGGAATCCAGGTCATTTCGC